>JAPXRA010000041.1:0-10361 GCA_033813795.1 Aeromicrobium sp.
TTCCAGCCGCGGCCGTCGGATCGAGCGGTTCGTCCTCTTCAGGTTCCGGGTTGCGCAACACAACGAAGGCGCCGGCGCCGGTAAGTGCTCCCGCACCGAGCGCCAAGGCGCGGCGCACGCCTCGTGGTGCCCGCCAAAGCGGAATCATCGAGGTGACGCCGGCGGCAGCCACCAGCGCCCACGACTTGCCCGAAAGTTGCCCGCTCACTCACACCACCGACAACGGGATTAGTTCGCGGCCGGTGGGGCCGATCTGGATATCTAGGTCCATTTGCGGACAGACCCCACAGTCAAAGCACGGCGTCCAGCGGCAGTCCTCCACCTCGAGCGCACCGTCCGGGTCGATCGCGTCCTGCCAGTCCTGCCACAGCCACTCACGATCCAGTCCCGAATCGAGGTGATCCCACGGCAGCACTTCGTCTTCGAACCGCTCCCGCGTGGTGAACCAGTCCAAGTCCACGCCCATCGGTTCGAGCACTTCGGTGGCCTTTGCCGCCCAGCGCTCATAACTGAAGTGTTCGCTCCAGCCGTCGAACCGACCACCATCTCGCCAGACCGCTTCGATCACCTGGCCCACTCGCCGGTCACCGCGTGACAACAGTCCTTCGACGATGCCGGGCTTGCCGTCGTGGTACCTAAAGCCGATAGCGCGGCCGTAGCGCTTGTCTGCCTGAACCGATTCGCGCAGTTTGCGCAGCCGCGAGTCGGTGGTTTTGTGATCGAGTTGAGCCGCCCACTGGAACGGCGTGTGCGCCTTGGGCACGAAACCGCCGATCGAAACCGTGCAGCGGATATCGCGCTGGCCAGACACTTCGCGGCCGGTGTCGATTACCCGTTTGGCCAACTCGCCAATCTGCAGCACGTCCTCGTCGGTCTCGGTCGGCAGCCCGCACATGAAATAGAGCTTGACCTGACGCCAGCCGTGACCAAAAGCGGTGGCGACGGTACGGATCAGGTCGTCCTCGCTGACCATCTTGTTGATCACCTTGCGCATCCGGTCACTGCCGCCTTCGGGCGCAAACGTGAGCCCGGAGCGACGGCCGTTTCGACTGAACTCGTTGGCCAAGGTGATGTTGAAGGCGTCCACCCGCGTCGACGGCAGCGAAAGCGAGGTGTTCGTGCCCTCATAGCGGTCGCCAAGCTGCTTGGCCACTTCGCCGATCTCCGAATGGTCAGCGCTGGAAAGGCTGAGCAGGCCCACCTCACTAAAGCCAGAGGTGCGCAGGCCATTGTCGACCATCATTCCGATGGTGTCGATCGAGCGTTCGCGCACCGGTCGGGTGATCATGCCAGCTTGGCAGAACCGGCAGCCTCGAGTGCAGCCGCGGAAGATCTCCACGCTGAAGCGTTCATGCACCGTCTCGGCCAAGGGAACCAGCGGCTTCTTCGGGTAAGGCCACTTGTCCAAGTCCATCAAAGTGTGCTTGGCGATCGTTTCGGGCACGCCCGGTCGGTTTGGAGTGATCGCTTCGATCTGACCGTTCGCCAGGTAGGTCACGTCGTAGAACTTCGGCACATAGACCCCGCCCGAAGCAGCCAAGCGAGCCAGCACCTCATCGCGGCCGCCGGGCTTGCCCTCGGCCTTCCACTCGCGCACGACCTCGCTAATCGCCAGCACTACTTCCTCGCCGTCACCGGCAACAGCCGCGTCGACAAAGTCCGCGATCGGCTCTGGGTTGAAGGCGCTGTGACCACCGGCGACCACGATCGGGTCGTCTTCGGTGCGATCTGCCGCGTGTAACGCGATGCCAGCCAGATCCAGCGCGGTGAGCAGATTTGTATAGCCCAGCTCGGTGGAGAAACTCAGGCCAAACAGGTCGAATGCGCGTACGGGCCGGTGGCCGTCGACGGTGAACTGCGGAATCTGGTGCTCGCGCATGACCGCTTCCATGTCGGCCATCACCGCGTAGGTGCGTTCAGCCAAGAACCCCTCACGCTCATTGAGCACTTCATACAGAATCTGTACGCCTTGGTTTGGCAGGCCGACTTCGTAGGCGTCTGGGTACATCAGCGCCCAGCGCACCTCGGCGCTGTCCCAGTCTTTGACCGTTGAGTTCAGTTCGCCGCCGATGTATTGGATCGGTTTAGAAACGCCAGAAAGCAGCGGTTCAAGACGAGGGTACAAAGAGTCGACAGCCATGCGACAAGCCTACGTGCGTGACCGCAGTGTGCTGGTGGAGTATCTAGTTTTTGACTGTCAGCACGTGTTCGGCACTAGTTGAGGTCTCAAGTAGTTCGGTTGCCACGAACTCAACTTTCAACCGGTGCTTGCCCTTGGCCAACACCGGCAGATTCTTGACGATTTTGCCATTGACCGCGCCGGTCAGACTCGCGGTCGAAATCAACTTACCGCCGTCATAGATCCGGACTTTGCCTTCGGTCAAGCCGGCACCGTCGCCGTCGCGCACTCGAATGCTCACTTGCGCGCGTTCACCCTCGGCGACCTTCGTCTGCCCCCAGATCGTGGTTTTCGTCCGGTTGGTCACCACGAGTCGACGAGTAGTCGATTTTGAAGCCAACTGGTGTCGCGTGCCCTGATAGTTCACCGTGATTTTTTGGACCCCGGCACCAAGTCCTGGCACCGACAGTGTCAACGTTCCATCAACCGCGCCAGCCAGACCGGCAGCCAGAACTGTGATGCCGTTTGCTCGCACCTGTACGTTTCCGACTGTCGGAGCGACGCCGCGCTTGGTGCCTACTTTGACCGTCAGTGTCGCTGGCTGACCGACTCGAATGCTCGATGCTGCCAAGGTGGCCGAGGTCGTGGTGGGTTCAACCACGTTTATCGTCTTGGCCGAGGCGGTCGAACGCCGCACCGACTTCGATCCCCAATACTTCGCGGTGACCTTGTGCGCCCCTGGCGCCAGTTTCGGCAGGGCGAGACTGAGTTTGCCCTGCTGTGCCTTCTTCAGTCGCGGCGCGGCCACCCATTTGCCGTTGACGTAGACCGAGATCTTGTTGTTCATCGATCGGCCGTCTAGGGATTTGACCCGCAGGGAGATGCTTGCCCGCGATTCGGGAGCCAGATCCACGCTTGGCACCTTGATCGTGGTGGTCGACGACACCACCTTCGGTGGTTTGGTCACTTGGACCTTGGCCGACTTACTTACCGCTGGCTGGACTTTGGAGTTGCCCTCAAACGCTGCCGAAATCCATTGGGTGCCGCGGTTCATTTTCGGGATCGAAACCTTGACCGCTCCCTTTGCCGTTCTAGTCAGCGACACGCTAGTAACCGTCACCCCACCTTGGCGGATACGCAGTCTGCCAACCGGAACTGAACCATCTGCAACCTGCACTTCAGCGGTGATGCTGGGTTTGAGCGCACTGCTGATCGAACTGGGCGCCTTGACGCTCACGGTCGATTTGAGTTTCTCCGGAGCCGGCTCAGCCTCGGCATCGGCTTCAACATCCTTGAAGTGGATGAAGTTCTCCGGATACCAACTGTCACCAGTTTGCGCCTTGTACCGGCGATAAGTCTTGGAGTTGTAACTGTCCTCGGACAAGATCAGATAGTCCTCGCCGACCTCTTCAACATAGGCCACGTGGCTGGCGGCCTTTGACCAGTGCGCGATCGCCCCGCGCGCTGGGCGCTTGTCAACCAAGTAGCCGAGTTTCTTGGCATTGGCCGCCCAGTCCCTGGCGTTGCCCATCAGGATCTCTGGCTCTGGCACCCCGGCAGACTTCATCCGGTAGGCCGCGTAGTTCGTGCAGTTGTGTCCCCCGTACATCCGCCAGTGCATCTTGTGCATGACATCGGCGTAGCCAGAGGTGTCGCACTCGGCCACTTCCGCGGTCTTTTTGCCGCTGCAGATCAGGGTAAATGCGCTCGCAGTGGTGGCAATTGGGACGGTTGCAGCCAACACTAGAAAGCACACAAGTCCCACGAGTCCCAAACGACGCATGAGCGACAGCCTAGAGCACCGACACGCCGATGTGAACCTCAATCAGAACATTAAGGTTTGCCCGTGGTAATGACAACGGTGTAGTTCAACCGGTGCAATTAGGTTCGGTCAGCCGACCCGGTAGACCCGTCGGGCGCTTGGCCGCCGGGGAAAGTCCCCTGATTGCCACCGGTCGCGCCGCCGTCCTGACTATTGCCGTCTTGGCTATTGCCGTCTTGACTAGGTGGCTGACCTGGCTGTTGACCTTGGCCGGGTCGCTGACCTTGGCCAAAACCTCCAGTCGGATTCGATTCGTTGGCGTTACCAAGAGAGGCGAGCGCAGCAGCCGAGCCCACCCCAATAATTGCGGCAGCCAAACTTGCGACGAGGAGCAGCTTCGGTGAGAGTTTCGAGTTTTCCATGTCGAACACAGTCACGACCCAAACTGTGTAGAGCCTGTGGCACGACTCAGGATCATCTGGGAATGAAGTTCACAGCCCACACACAGCAAATGCTCAGCCTAGAACTGGGCAGACAGGCCACGATTGGTTTATGAACGCACCGGTTCAACTCACAGGCGCCGACGGAACACCGCTACGCGTACTAGTCGTCGACGACGAATCGAACATCGCCGAACTACTCCAAATGACTTTGCGATACGAAGGCTTCGAGGTGAAAACGGCCGAAACCGGCCGCAAAGCCGTTGCTGCCGCGCGCGAGTTCTCGCCCGACGCGATGATCTTGGACTGGATGCTGCCAGATTTTGACGGTCTCGAAGTGCTGAGCAAAGTACGCGCCTTCTCCCCCGACGTCCCGGTGATTTTCTTGACCGCGCGCGACGCCGTGGAGGATCGCGTCGCCGGGTTGACCGCCGGCGGTGACGACTACGTCACCAAACCGTTCAGCTTGGAAGAGGTGGTGGCTCGGCTGCGCGGCCTACTTCGTCGCACCGGTCTGCAGCGCCTAGCCAACGACCCAACCTTGGTGGTGGGCGACTTGGAAATGGACGAAGACAGCCACGAAGTCACCCGAGCAGGCACCCAAATCGAACTGACCGCCACCGAGTTCGAACTCCTGCGCTTCCTGATGCGCAATGAGCGCCGCGTGCTGTCAAAGGCTCAAATCCTCGACCGCGTTTGGGATTACGACTTCGGGGGCAATGACAACATCGTGGAGTTGTACATCTCCTACTTGCGTAAGAAGATCGACGCGGGCCGAAGCCCGATGATCCACACCAAACGCGGCGTTGGCTATGTGATCAAAGCCGCCGAGAAACCTGACGCCTGATGCGCAGTCGCTCTCTGGCATCGAAGTTGGTGCTCGCCTCGGTTTCCCTGGTGGCACTGGTGAGTCTGTTGATCGCAATCACCGCCACTCTCGCGCTTCGAAACTCACTGATGGACCGGCTCGACACGGACCTGCAAAAAGCGATCGAACGTTCGCAGCGGTTCGACGGCTTTGGCCCCGGCCGCGGCGAGTCGCTAAGCGGGTGCGGACCGATCGAGACCCTCCCACCAGGTCAGAACGCCGGCAGCGTCACCGCCGTGTTTGGCGCCGAGTGTAGTGACGGGGTCCGGATCACTGAGGGCGGTGAGATCACTCGTCTGTCCTCGGCAGACCTGGCCGAACTGGACCAAGTCCAAGCAAATGCTGCCCCACAAACAATCGACCTCGCCTCGGCCGGCTCCTACCGGGTGGCCGCAGCAACGAACGCCGCCGGTTCACGGATCGTGTTTGGACTGCCTACCGAATCTGTCGACTCGACGATCTCGGGACTGATCTGGTCCGAAACGGTCTTGATCCTGCTTGGTCTTGGCGTGGCAACCGCCGGCGCTTGGCTCATCGTGCGGCGCCAGTTGCGGCCGCTTCGCGAAGTGGCCGCAACCGCCAACCAGGTCGCCTCGCTTCCGCTTTCTGAAGGCCAGGTGGCGCAAACACCGCGAGTAAGCGCCGAGTTGGCCGACCCCGAGACGGAAGTTGGCCAGGTTGCCGAAGCGCTCAACACCATGCTCAACCACGTTGAGGACGCGCTAAACGCCCGCCACGAAAGCGAACAGAACGTGCGCCAGTTCTTGGCCGACGCCTCCCATGAGTTGCGCACTCCGCTAACCACGATCAGGGGCTATGCCGAACTCAGTCGACGCACCGGCGCCGATCCGAAGGAATCGCTGGCGAAGATTGAATCCGAAGTCGAGCGCGTCTCGGCGTTGGTCGAGGACATGTTGCTGTTGGCCCGCTTGGACTCCGGGCGACCCTTAGCTAGCGATTCGGTCGATCTGACAAAGCTCGTGGTCGAAGCAGTGGCTGACGCCAGAGTTGTCGCGCCACAGCACCAGTGGAAACTCGAGCTGCCAAACGAGCCGATCGTTGTGCTCGGCGATGAGATTCGGTTACACCAAGCAGTGACGAACTTGCTCAATAACGCGATTCGGCATACCCCCGCTGGCACGAGCGTCACCACGACTTTGTTGGCCGGCCCGGTGCGCGTGGTCGTCGCGGACAACGGCCCTGGAATTTCGGCCGAGTTGCTGCCGAACCTTTGGGAACGGTTCAGCCGAGGTGACTCCTCGCGGACCCGAACATCTGGTGGCGTTGGGCTTGGCACTTCCTTGGTCCAAGCGATCATGACCGCCCACAGCGGCAGCGCTGAAGTGCAATCTGGGCCCGACGGCACCAGTTTCACCTTGCGTTTCGCCAACTGAGCCAAGCCGTAAACCACTCACAGCGGCAGCACAGCCCGAACGAAGGCTCAACACAAGTCGAAGCGCGAGATTTGCGCTATGACCACACTGCTCGAACCGCCGCCGACATCCGGCGGCGCACCTTCAACTCGATCGCGACTAAACCTAGCTGCACTAGGGCGCGAACGCGTCGCGCTAATTGCGCTGCTCGCGGCCACCGGCCTGCTCTACCTGTGGGGCCTGGGCAACTCCGGTTGGGCGAACTCGTTTTACTCAGCCGCGGCCCAAGCCGGATCCGAGTCGTGGAAAGCGTTCTTCTTTGGCTCCAGCGACGCTGCCAACTCGATCACCGTCGACAAAACGCCATTGTCACTTTGGCCGATGGCGATCTCGATCAGGCTCTTTGGCCTGTCGTCGTGGAGCATCTTGGTACCCCAGGCGCTGATCGGAGTCGGTTCAGTTGCGCTGCTGTACGCCACCGTCAAGCGCGCCACCGGCAACGGCTGGGCCGGACTTGGCGCCGGTCTCGCCTTGGCCACCACCCCGGTGGCGGCGTTGATGTTTCGATTCAACAACCCCGACGCCCTGCTGGTCTTGCTGCTGATCGCCTCGGTTTACGCCACCTTGCGTGCCATCGAGGAGCCCAAACGCGCCATTGGCTGGCTGGTGCTTGCCGGCACTTTCGTTGGCTTGGCGTTCTTGACCAAGATGCTGCAGGCGTTCCTGGTGCTGCCGGCCTTGGCCGCTGGCTATGCGATTTGCGCCCAAGTTAGACCGGTCAAACGCCTACTTCACCTTCTGGTCGCTTTTGGGTCGATGCTGGTTGCCGGCGGCTGGTGGGTGGCGATCGTTGAACTATGGCCGGCCGACTCGCGGCCGTACATCGGCGGTTCGCAGAACAACTCCATTCTCGAACTCACTCTCGGCTACAACGGCTTGGGTCGGCTAAACGGCACCCAGGTTGGTTCGGTCGGCGGTGGCGGCGGCTGGGGCACCCCCGGACTTGGCCGGTTGTTCAACTCCGAGATCGGCGGCCAGATCGCGTGGCTGCTGCCGGCGGCGCTTGTCTTGCTGGTCGCCGGCTTGTGGTTCGGCCGAAAGCGCGGCCGCACCGATCTTGCGATCGCCTCGCTGGTGATCTGGGGCGGCTGGCTCATCGTCACCGCCGCGACGTTTAGCTTCATGGCTGGCATCTTCCACGCCTATTACACCGTCGCGCTGGCGCCAGCTATCGCCGCGATCATCGGCGTTGGCGGCTGGCTGCTTTGGCGAAGCCGCGACAACCAATTGGCTGGCCTAACAGCCGGTCTCGTGATCGCGCTAACCGCCGCCATGTCCTTTCTGTTGCTAGCCCGAAACGCCGACTTCCTGCCTGGCCTGCGCTGGGCGGTCGTCACAGTGGGAGTTGCCGCAGCAGTACTGATTCCGCTTTGGTCGCTGCTGCCACGACGAGCCGCAGTCGCCGTTGCGCTCGCGGGCCTAATCACCGCTTTGGCCGGACCGACTACGTTCGCCGTCGCCACCGCCCAATCGGCGCATACCGGCTCGATCCCCTCGGCCGGCCCTTCGGCGAGCAGCTTTGGCCAGGGTGGACCTGGCCGCGGGCAAGCCGCGGCGGCCGGCGGCGGGGCGGCCGGCGGACTACTCACCGGCTCGCAGTCGACTTCGGCGATCAACGAACTGCTTGCCCAAGACGCCGAAGCATTCACCTGGGCCGGTGCCGCGGTCGGCTCCAACTCCGCTGCCGGTTTCCAACTGGCGACCGGGCTGCCGGTAATGGCGATCGGCGGATTCAACGGTTCGGACCCGAGCCCGACGCTGGCCCAGTTCAAGGACTACGTGGCCAAGGGGCAAATCCACTGGTTCATCGGCGGCGGCAGCCAAGGCGGCCGCGGCGGCTCGCTCAGTGCCGGCGGCTCAACCAGTAGCGAAATCAGCCAATGGGTGACGCAGAACTTCACCGCCCAAACCGTGGACGGCGTCACCATCTACGACCTTTCGACCGGAGTGGACCGATGACCTATTTATCGCCGAAACTAATCGATCCGACGACCCAACCGGGCACTTTGGATCTCGAGGTGGTGATCCCGGTTCGCAACGAGCAACAGACGCTCGTCAGTTCAGTGGAGACTTTGCAGGCCCATTTGGCCGGATTGCCTTATTCGACCCGAATCACGATTGCCGACAACGCCAGCACTGACGACACCGAAGCACTCGGCAAACTCCTAGCGACGCGATTCAAGAACGTCGACTACCAACGACTCGAACTGCCAGGTCGAGGTCGCGCCTTAAAGAAGACGTGGTCGAACTCTGACGCAGCCGTAGTCGCCTATATGGACGTGGACTTGTCAACCGATCTGGCGGCCCTGCTGCCCTTGGTTGCGCCCTTGCTTTCCGGGCACAGTGACATCGCGATCGGCACTCGACTTGATCCGGGGTCGCGAACAGTTCGAGGCACCAAGCGAGAACTGATCTCCCGGGCCTACAACCTGTTGTTGCGTGGAACCCTCCAGGCCAGATTCAGCGACGCCCAGTGTGGTTTCAAAGCCATCCGCAGCCAGGTTGCCCGCGAACTCTTGTCGCTGGTCGAAGACGACGCGTGGTTTTTCGACACCGAACTTCTCGTTCTGGCCGAGCGGGCCGGCATGCGAATCCACGAGGTTCCAGTGGACTGGATCGACGACCCCGATAGCCGAGTGGACGTCGCCAAGACCGCGATCGACGACCTGCGCGGAATGTGGCGAATCGGCTACGGACTCGCCACAAAATCAATCGCGATCGAGCCGCTGCGCCAACGGGCCGGGCGAGCCACTCCCGAGACAACTGCTGGCGGGGAGCTTTCGGCCCAAGTGGTCATCTTCGCGATCGTCGGGGTGTGCTCGACCATTGCCTACGCCCTGCTCTTTCTGCTCTTGCGTCCGCTTGTCGGCCCGCAGTTCGCCAACGCACTCTCCCTAGTCATCACTGCGGTCGCCAACACCGCAGCGAACCGGCGATTCACCTTTGGGATCAGCGACCCGGCCAACCGCGGGCGCCACCACCTTCAAGGGTTAGGCGTATTTGCCGCTGGCCTGCTCGCCACCAGCGGCTCGTTGACCTTGCTTCATGCGGCATACCCCGGCGCAAGTTCAACGCTGGAAATGGCGGTGCTAACCGCCGCAAACCTACTGGTAACCATCGTGCGCTTCCTCGCTATGCGGTTTTGGATATTCAAGCCAAAGTGACTCCCTCGGCACGGCTGGTTGCGAGTCCGCCAGCGCGTGCAGCATGATCACTTAGTGCACGACCAGTCAACTACCGAGGAGATCGCGTGAAACTCACTGAGAGCTTCAACTACCCAGCCAGCCCAGAACAAGTTTTCGGCTTGGTTTCCAGCCAAGAGTTCCGCGAGGAATCCTGCGAGCGTCAAGGCGCCACCGAATACACCGTCACGGTCACTGAATCTGGCGACACCACCGAGATCAAGATCGTGCGCACCATGCCGTCCGATATGCCCGAGTTCATCCGCAAACTCACCGGCGAAACCGTAACGATCACCCAGATCGAAAAGTGGGGTCCGGCCGACGCTTCGGGCACCCGTAACGCCGAAGTCTCGGTAGACATTCACGGTCAGCCCGCCGGCATGAAGGGCAAGTCGGTCATTCGCGCCGAAGCCGATGGAGCCGTGATGGCAGTAGAGGGAAACGTCAAAGTTTCGATCCCGTTGATCGGCCGCAAGATTGAGCCGGAAGTCGCCAAGGCGATCTCCGCCTCGCTTCGCGACGAAGTCGAATACGGCAAGACCAAGATCTAGTCAGCG
>JAPXRA010000042.1:0-10168 GCA_033813795.1 Aeromicrobium sp.
GGAGCACGCCTCTGATATCTGCGGATCGATCGGTGACGTTTACGAGATCGACCAGGCCGTCAAGGTGGCGCTGGACTACCAGAAGGAAAACCCGGACACGCTGATCATTGTGACCGGTGACCACTCTCACTCCACGCAGATCGTGGGTGGATCCAGCGGCGGCAAGCAGACCGCGACAATCAAGACCGCCGACGGCGATCCGATGTCGGTTGCTTACTCGACCCAAGACAGCGGCTCGGCTCACACCGGCACCCAGATCCGGGTGGCCGCGTCAGGACCGCAGGCCGCCAACGTAACCGGCGTAATCGATCAAACTGACCTATTCGCCACGATGCTGGGCCGAGCACCCAGCACACTTCCGGTCAAGACTGTTCCAGCAGCCCCGCTCAAGCCGGCGATCACGGCCTTCACCGGCGCCAAGGTTTCCCAAGGCGACCTTCGCAAGAAGGGCTTGAAGGTAGTCGTCGCGGCTTCGGGCGGCAACTCGCGGGTAAGCGTTGCCCTGATGCAAGGTAAGAAGACTTTGCTGCGCAAGACCGTCGGCAGCCGCGGCGGAACGCTCACTTTTAAGACGTCCAAGGCCAAGACGGGATCGATCAAGGTCGTGTCCACGGTATCGGGCGCAGGCGGCAAGGCGACCTCGACCAAGACAGTCAAGGTAACTCGCCGCTGACCGAGCGGAACGAATACGGGTCGCCGACAGGCGGCTGAGGAACCTCCGGGTGGAAGTGGCCCGCTCTAGGCCACGTCTACCCGGAGGTTCTGCCTTTTGGTGGGCAATGCTCAACTGGTGGGCAATGCTCAGCGGCGAGCTAGTGAACCGCCATCAGATCCCAAGGTGACTTCGACGCCTTGGGACTTTCCGTTGCGCTGGATGGTCAAGACGACCTTGTCGCCGGGGCTGTAGCCGCGGATCGTGGCGATCAGGGCTTCGTTTGAGCCGACCGGGTTGCCGTCGACCTTGGTGACGATGTCGTTCGCCTTCAGGCCCGCCTTGTCGCCGGCTCCGCCTGAGGTGACTTCGCCGATCTTGGCGCCGATCAAGGTCATTTGATCTGAGCCAGTCGCGCTGCTGACTGTGATGCCAATTTGAGCGTGCTCCACCGTTTTGCCGGCCAAGATCTGGCTCGATACGTTTCGCACCAAATTGATCGGGATGGCAAAGCCTAGGCCAACCGAGCCGTTGCCGGAGCCACCGGTGTTGATGGCGGAGTTGATGCCGATGACGTTGCCCGACAGGTCGACCAGGGGGCCGCCGGAGTTGCCCGGGTTGATCGCCGCGTCGGTTTGGATCGCCGGGAAAGTGGTCGTGGCTCCGCCGCTTTGGGAAGACTCTCCCGGTGAAACTGGACGGTTCAGTGCCGAAACGATGCCTTGGGTGACCGTCGACTCCAAGCCGAACGGCGAACCGACCGCGACCACCGACTGACCGACGGTGACCTTAGACGAGTCGCCCAAGGTTGCGACGGTCAAGTCGGTCAGGCCTTCGGCCTTGATCACGGCGATGTCGGTGGCGACATCGCGGCCAACGATGGTGGCCTTAGCGTTGGTGCCGTCGTTGAACGCCACGGTGATCGTTCCACCTTCGGCGGCCGCTTCGATCACGTGGTTGTTGGTCAAGATGTTGCCGTCTTTGCTGATCACCACGCCAGTGCCGGTGCCGGAGCCGTCTTTTCCGGCGACGTTGATCATGACCGTCGCCGGCAGCATCTTGGCGGCCACGGCCGAAACATCGCTGGTGGTAGTAGTCGACGCTGGCTTCTCATCTAGTGCGGTACCGGTGGAGATGGAAGTGTTGGACGAGGAATCGTTCATGTTGCTGTAGATCGCAGCGCCGCCGGCGGCCGAAGCTCCCGAAAGCAAGATGATTCCGGTGGCGGCCGCAACAAGTCGACCGGCGCGACGTTTCGGTGCCGGTGCCGCGGCCACCGCAGGTTGTGGCGGGCCATAGTTAGGCGGTTCGTTGCCCGAACCGAAAGCCAAAGTCGGCTCCGTTTCGATCGGCGCGCTCGAGTCGCTTGGATAGACCGTCATGGTCGGTTCGGAGTCTGGCGCGTAGTCGATCGGCTGCTCTGCGACTGCCGGTTCGACCGCCTCGGCCCACTGTCCGGCAGTCGTCGGCTCAACTGCGACCTCGGGCTCAGTTACCGAAGTTTGCTCGGTCGGAGCGTCGGCGAAAGGCCACTTCGTAGTCGGTTCGCTGTCGTCGGCCGAGTTCGTCGGCGGTACGTACGGTTGGTCGGCGAAGGGATCATGCGGATCGTTCATGGTTTAACCATGTTCCCACGACCTGAGAATCAATTGTGAGCACGCTGTGACGAGTCGAAGTCTTCTGGGCTTGCCGCTAGCGGAATGCTGAGTTCGAAAGTCGCACCTTCGCCGATCGTCGAGGTGACCGAAACGCTGCCATCGTGCCGGTCGGCGGCGCGTTTGACGATCGACAGGCCGAGCCCGGAGCCTGGCAAGGTGCGTGATTCGGTCGAGCGGTAGAACCGGTCGAACACGTGGGGTAAGTCGTTAGCTGCGATGCCGGGTCCTTCGTCCGAAACCGTCAAGGTTCCCGTTGCCAAGGTGACTGTGACCGTCGCGTTCGGCGGGCTCCACTTGGCAGCATTGTCAAGCAAGTTGGTGATTGCGCGTTCCAGGAGCTGGCTGTCGCCCAGCACCCAAGACGATTCGAAATCGGTGGCGAACTCAAGTGTCGGGGCACGCAACTGGACACGCTCGACTGCGCGTCGGGACACGTCGGCCAAGTCGAGCGGTTCGGGGTCGCGGTGCAGCGGTTCGTCTCTGGCAAGTTCGGTCAGGTCGCCGATCAGCGTGGTCAGTTCCTCAAGTTGGGCGCCCACATCGGTAAGCAGTTCACGCAATTGGTCTGGACTTAGTTGCCGGTCGCTGGACTCCTGGGCCTGCAAGAGCAGGTCGATATTGGTACGCAGACTCGTCAGCGGAGTTCTGAGTTCATGGCCGGCGTCGGCGATGAGTTGGCGTTCACGTTGCAAGGTCTGGTCCAGCGCGGTGAGCATTTCGTTGAACGATTGGGTCAACCGGGTGAGTTCGTCTTCCTTGCCCGAAACGGCAATCGGGGTCAGATCCCGGGTGGCGGCCACGTGTTCGGTCGCGGCCGTCAGCCGCCGGACCGGTCGAAGGCCGTTGTTGGCTACCGCCCAGCCGGCCACGCCGGCCACGATCATCCCGGCGAGAGTGCAGATCACCAGCACCCGAAGGAGCCGGTCGAGAGTCTGTTGGGTGGACTCCATCGACTGGGCCAGCACGAAGGCTTGACCTTCGCCAGCCTGGACGGCGACCACGCGGTACGGCACGCCAGCGACGATTGCCGTCCGACTGGAGTGAGGCTCCAAGCCCAGGGCAACCTCGCGTTCGCGGTTGTCGTAGGGGAAGGTGTCGGTCGGGCGAACTAGGAACTCGCCGCCGCCACTCTTGATCGCCAACAGTCGGATCCCGGCCAAGGACAACAGGTTCGCTTCGTTCTCGGTGATGTTGGAGGGGCTGTAGCCAGCGGCGACGGCGTCGTTGGCGCGGCGCAACATCGAATCGTCCAGCGCATTGGTGAACTCGGCGCGCACCAGCACGAAAATTGCGGCGCTCATCACCGAGAGCACGCCGGCGACCGCGAGTGTGGTCAACAGCGCCACTCGCCCGGCCAGCGAAAGCCGCGAGGTGATCGGGTGGAACAGTTTGTGGGCGCGCTGGTAGGCGCGATCCACGATGGTCACGGCGGCGTCTCCCGCATGACGTAACCAACCCCGCGCACGGTGTGGATCAGTCTCGACTCGCCTTCGGCTTCGAGTTTGCGCCGGACGTAGCCGACGTAAACCTCAAGGGAGTTCGCGGTCGTGGGGAAGTCGAACCCCCAAACTTCTTCGAGGATGAAGGTGCGATCCAAAACCCGCTTTGGTCGTTCCATGAACAGTTCAAGCAGCGCGAACTCGGTTCGGGTCAAGGAGATCGGCCGCTGGCCGCGGCGGACTTCGCGGGTCACCGGATCTAGCGACAAGTCGGCGAACTCCAACGGAGGCTCTTCGGCCGAGTCAGATCGTTGACGTTCCGAACGTCGCAACAAGGCTCGCACTCTGGCGAGCAGTTCGTCGAGCGCGAACGGCTTAGTCAGGTAGTCGTCGGCGCCCGCGTCCAAGCCGTCCACCCGGTCAGAAACCGCATCGCGGGCGGTCAGGACCAGAATCGGGACGTCGTTGCCGGCGCTTCGAAGCGCCCGAGTTGCGTCCAGGCCGCCTAGTCGCGGCATCATCACGTCCATCACGATCATGTCCGGGGCGCCTTGGGCGACCCGGGCCAAAGCGTCGGCGCCGTCATTGGCCAAGTCGACGGTGTAGCCGTTGAACTCAAGGGACCGGCGAAGCGAGTCGCGGACGGCGCGATCGTCGTCGACGACCAAGATTCGCATGTTCATTCGGCCGGCTTACGGTCGAACAGGCTTTGCGCCGCCGCGGCCGCGCGTGGCCCGTAGGCGCCACCAAACAGCACCGCGTGAACCAGCAGTGGATGGAGTTGATGCAGTGCGACCCGGTCGGTCCAGCCTTCTTGCAGCGGCGCTGCCTCGTGGTAGGCGTCGAGGATCTTCTGCAAATGCGGGGTGCCGAACAGCGACAGCATCGCGAGGTCGGTTTCGCGGTGTCCGCCGTGGGCGGCCGGGTCGATCAGATAAAGCCCCTCGGCCGACCAAATCGTGTTGCCGCTCCACAGGTCTCCATGAATCAGGGCCGGCGGCTCGGCGTCACCGGAGAACTGGTGGATGTTCTTCATCGCCTTTTCGATCACTGCGGCCTGATCGCTGGTCAGCGAGTTGCGATCGACAGCTGCCTTCACATAAGGCATCACGCGGCGGCTGGCGTAGAACTCTTCCCAAGTCGGCAGCGGCCGATTGGGCAGCGGCGCTAGTCCGATGAATCCATCGCGCTCGGCGCCGAACTGCGGTCGCTTTGCGCCGTGAGTTGCCGCTAGGGAGCGGCCAAACGCCTCGGCGAGTTCAGCGGTTGGCTTTGTCGGCTCGATCCACTCCAAGATGATGCACTCGTCGTTGACGGCCAGCACCTGCGGAACAGGAACGCCGCCAGCTTGGCGCAGTAAGTTCAGTCCCTCGGCCTCGACCTGGAAGAAACCGGCCGGCGGTGTCGGGCGAGTTTTGATCGCGGCGTTGCGGCCGTCGGTGAGTCGCAGCCTGGTGGTCGTACAGATGTCGCCTCCGGCGACTGGGGTCGTAGAAACTACCGCGATCTCGAGCAGGTTTTCAGCGAGCGCAGCAGTCCCAGTCATTCGTGCCATGGCTCGAAACTTACCGGAGTTGGCGAAGCCCAGTGTCTGCGCCAGCAAATATCAGCCCCGGAGCTGGCGAATCAGTTCGTTGGTGGTGCGCTCGACCATTGCCAACACGAGGTCGAAACCGTCTGGGCCGCCGTACCAAGGGTCTGGCACTTCGGCGTCGGCGTGGCTCGCGAGCGGGTCAAACGACCGATACGGCCGAACCTTCGCTCGGTCGTCGGTCGAGGTCGCCAAGGCGAGCACGTTTGCGTAATTGCTGGCATCCATGGTCAAGATCAGGTCGTTGGTGGCGAACCATGACGCGGTAAAGGTTTTCGCCCGGTGTCGGCTCGGGTCGTAGCCGGCCGCAGTCAAGACGGCCGCTGCCCGCTCGTCCATCGGTTCGCCCACATGCCAGTCTCCGGTGCCGGAACTGTGGACTGAAACCTGGTCGAGTCCAGCATCGGCGAGCCGTTGGGCGAGCACCACGTCGGCCATCGGCGAGCGGCAAATGTTGCCCAAACAAACCGTTGCGATGCGGGTCATTTTGACTCAGTTGTTGCTGACGACGGCGGTCACGATCGACTGGCAGATGGAAACGACGATTGCGGCTAGAACTGCCCACCAGAAACCGGCGATGGCGAACTCCACCCCGAACTGGGTGGTCAGCCATTCGGTCAGGAGCAACAGCAGCGCGTTGATCACGACCAAAAGAAGGCCCAAGGTGAGCACGATGAATGGCAGTGACAAGAACTTCACTGCGCTGCCGACGAACTCGTGCACGATCGTGAACACCAGTCCGACCAGCGCCAACGCGAGCACGCGGTTGAGCGTGGACTCGTCGGCGTCGCCGATCGACATCTTGCTGCCCATGATCAGCGAGGCGAAGGCCAAGGCGACGCTGCTGACGAACCAGGTAAACGCGAAACGTTCCATGGCGACCAGCCTAGACTGGCGGCGGTAGTTCTTCGGCGTCGGTGACTCTGGCGGTTTGGGCGATCACGATTCCGCCCAGCACCGCAGCCACCCCGAGAAGTTGCACCGCGGTCATCGACTCGTAGAACCAAGCCCAGCCGACGAACACGGCCACCACTGGCTCGAGCATCGCGGTGACCGAGGCCTTCGCGCTCGACAGTGCGCGTAGGGCGGCCAAGTACAGGAAGAACGGCGTGACCGTGCCAAGTACGACGACCGAACCCATCGCGAGCCATGCCGGCACGGTGAAGTCTGCGAGTCGGCCCAACATCGACGCACTGTTGGAGAGCGCCGAAAAGTCCTCCCAGCCGCCGAGCAGGTTCATCACAATCGCACCGAACCCAAACGACCAAACCACAGTCCGAAGCGGTGACATTGGTTCAGCCGAGGCAGTTAGTTCTTCGCCGAGCAGGAAGTAGGAGGCGAAGCAGACGGCCGAAACCAGTGCCACCAGCAGGCCGATTCCGTCGACCGTCAGACCCGCCCAAACTCGACCGACTAGGGCCAAGCCGAGCAGAGCTAGCGCGATCGCCGGCCACACTCGCGGGTGTACCCATTCACGGCGAACCAGTCGCACCCAAATCACGATGAAGACCGGTGCCAAATACTCGAGTAAGAGCGCGATTCCGATCGGCAAACGGACGATCGCGATGTTGTACGTCCATTGCAAGAACGCGACCCCGAAAACGCCTAAGACGATCACCAGTAACAGGTTCCGTCCGCGCGGGACCGCGAAGGCGCTGCGGTCGAAAACTGCCGCGATGAGAGCAAAAACCGCAAAGGCGCCGGTGAGTCTGACGGTGGTGAACGTGGCAATCGGCAAGCCAGCTTCAATCACAATTCGAGAAACACCGGCGTTCATCCCAAAGAGCAGCGCGGCAGCAACCACCAGCAGCAGCGCGCCACGGGGTGTCTTCGGACTCATTGGCCGATTCTTGCAGTCGGTTTCGCGGGTTTGGCAACTGCCTAAAACTCAACAGTCCTGTTACCCTCGAAATAGATGTGATGCCCGTCACATCGGCGGTCGGTAAGGCTCCACACCCCGAGCTGGCGGCCGCGTCACTTTGGCGGTGATCCCGCCTACGGCACAGGAGGCAGGCATGGGCCTACCCATTGCACAAGTGTTGGCGCCCGACGGCGAGCTCGTCGGCGAGCACGACTTCAATCTTGAGGACCTAAGACGATTTCATCGGGACTTGGTCCTCGCGCGCCGCATCGACACCGAGTCGTTCGCCTTGCAGCGGCACGGCGAACTCGGCCTCTGGCCGCCGATGCTCGGTCAAGAAGCCGCTCAAATCGGTAGCGGCCGAGCGCTCGACCCCGATGACTTCGTTTTCCCCTCCTATCGCGAGCACGGCGTGGCGTGGTGCCGTGGCATCGACCCGGCGATGGCGCTGGGGAAGTTTCGCGGTACGAAACTCGGCGGCTGGGATCCGGCTGAGTTCAATTACGCTCTTCCGGCAATCGTGATCGGTGCCCAGACGCTGCATGCGGTCGGCTATGGAATCGGCACGATGTTTGAAGGCAAATCCAATGCCGTGATCACCTACTTTGGTGATGGCGCCACCAGCCAAGGCGACACCAATGAAGCGTTCGCTTGGGCCGCTTCCTATCAAGCGCCGGTGGTGTTCTTTTGCCAAAACAACCAGTACGCGATCAGCATCCCAGTGTCGCGGCAAAGCCGAATTGAAATCGCCGCGAGAGCCCACGGTTTTGGATTCGAGGGGGTTCGGGTCGACGGGAATGACGTGCTGGCGGTTCACCAAGTGACTACGCGCGCGCTGCGGAAGGCGCGCGAAGGTCAAGGTCCGACGCTGATCGAAGCAGTGACCTATCGGATGGGAGCGCACACCACCTCGGACGATCCGACTCGCTATCGCGACCTGCACGAAGCAGACGAGTGGGCCGCTCGCGATCCGCTGCTGCGACTTCGCCGCCATCTGCAGCAGATAGACCCGGGGTTCGCTGACTTCGACCAAGCCGTGCAGACCGAAGCTGATTCGCTCGGTGAACACCTGCGGGAGGTTTGCCGCAACCTACCTGATCCGCACCTCGCCGACCTGTTCGCGAACGTCTACACCGACTTGCCGCCGGAGTTGCTCGCTCAGCAAGAGGAGGTCGCGTCATGGACCTGAGCATCGCCAAGGCGATCAACGCGGGGCTGAGGGCCGCGATGGAGGCTGACCCGAAAGTGCTGTTGCTCGGTGAAGACATCGGTCGGCTCGGTGGCGTTTTTCGGGTAACGGACGGCCTAGCTAAGGACTTTGGCGAAAACCGAGTGTTGGACACGCCATTGGCCGAATCGGCAATTGTCGGCACATCGGTGGGGCTGGCCTACCGCGGCTTTCGACCGGTGATCGAAATTCAGTTCGACGGCTTCGTCTATCCGGCCTATGACCAAATCGTCAGTCAGGTGGCGAGGTTGCGCTTCCGCAGCGGTGGATTGGTGTCCATGCCGTTGGTGATCCGGATCCCCTACGGCGGCGGAATCGGCGCGGTCGAGCATCACTCGGAAAGCCCCGAGGCACAGTTCGTGCTTACCGCCGGGCTGAAGGTGGTGTCCCCGTCGAACGCCAATGACGCCTACTGGATGATTCAGCAAGCGATCGCTAGCGACGACCCGATCGTCTTCTTCGAGCCCAAACAGCGCTACTGGGATAGCGGCCCGATCGCCGACGAACCGGACCTCGGCCTGCACGAGAGTCGGCTCGTTCACCCAGGTGAAGACGTCACTGTGTTGGCCTACGGACCGACCGTGAAAACCGCCTTGGCCGCCGCCACTGAGGCCGAGGACTCGGTGGAGGTGATCGACTTGCGCTCGCTTTCGCCACTCGATTTGGCGCCGGTATATGAGTCCGTGAGGCGCACCGGACGAGTAGTGGTGGTGCACGAAGCTGCTCGGACGCTCGGCCTCGGCGCCGAGTTGGCAGCTCGAATCACCGAAGAGTGCTTCTACAGTCTGGAAGCGCCCGTGCAACGGGTCGCCGGTTACGACATGCCGTATCCGCCGTGTCGGGTCGAGCACGATTTCTTGCCCAGCGTCGAACGTGTTTTGGACGCGATCGAAGTGGCTAAGGGGTTCTGATGAGCGAGTTCCGGTTGCCTGACGTCGGCGAAGGATTGACTGAGGCTGAGATCATCACGTGGCGGGTCGGGGTCGGCGACGAGGTGAAAGTCAACGACGTACTCGTCGATATCGAGACCGCCAAATCCATTGTCGAACTGCCCAGTCCGTTCGCCGGACGAGTTGCTGCGCTGCTTGTTGCCGAGGGCGAGACGGTTGCCGTCGGAGTGCCGATCGTACGGATTCAGGCCGCCGACAGCGAGCTGGCCGAGGACCCAGAGTCGGACGCCAAGCCCAAGGTCTTGGTCGGTTACGGCCCAAGCGAACGCATCCGCCGAACTCGCACGGCTCGGGTGCAGACCGAAGTCAAAACCACGCGTGTGCTGGCCAAGCCGCCGGTGCGAAAGCTCGCGAAAGATCTCGGGATCGATTTGGCTGATGTGGCCGCAGACGGGAGGGTTGTGACTCGCGCCGACGTCCTGCGGGCCAACGAACCGGCAGCAGGTTCAGAGCTAGCGGCCGCGGCGGTGATCAGCCCGTTGAGTTCAGTCCGGCGAGTGACGGCCGAAGCGATGACTGCCAGTGCGCTCGTGCCCCAGGTGACCGAGTGGGTCAGCGTTGACGTCACCGCATCCTACGAGTTAGCCGAACGGCTCGACTGCGACCGCCGGTTCGCTGGGGTGAAGGTGGGCATGACCTTGCTGGCTGCCAAGGCGATTTGCTTGGCGTTGGGTGTGCACCCGCAACTGCACGGCCGCTGGCTCGGCGACGCGATCGAGACGCCCGAGACGGTCGGTTTAGGAATCGCAACCGCCACTGACAGGGGGCTGATGGTTCCAGTCGTGGCGG
>JAPXRA010000043.1:0-10070 GCA_033813795.1 Aeromicrobium sp.
GGCCACACTCGCGCGGTAGATGTGCGATCATCTACGTGACATCTGCTGTGTCACATTGGCCGTGCCAGTGTGCTGACCATCCAGGATTTACATGCTCATCGAACTGGCTCACACTCGAACCGGCCACGGGGAACCGCTCGTGCTGTTGCACGGAATCGGCCACCGCCGCGCAGCGTTCGAGCCGATCATTGCCCAGTTGGCCGAGCAGTACGACGTGATTGCAGTAGACCTGCCCGGCCTTGGCGACTCGCCCGGCCTGCCCGAGGGCATCGCCTACACCACCGAGAATGTGGTGCGAGTTCTAGCCGAGAACTTCGCCCAGTGGGGAATCACTCGCCCACACGTCGTTGGCAACTCCCTTGGCGGCATGATGTCGATTGCTTTGGCCCAACTCGGACACGTTCGCTCGGTCACCGCCTTGGCGCCGGCCGGCTACTTTCGCCCGTGGAACTTGCTTCGCGCCGGTGGGACTTTGTTGCCACTGAAGTTAGGCGCCTACATGCCGTCGTCGTTCTTGCGGCAGTTCGCCAAACTGAAGTTCGGTCGCAAGTTCATCGGTTGGTCGCTTTACGCCCACCCCGAGCGGCACTCCAGCCAAGACACCTACCTCGACTCGCTCGCGATGAAGAAGGGGCCCGGTTTCTGGGCGTACTTCGTCCGCTGCATTCCGCTGGGTTTTTCCACGCCCAGAGTGCTGCGCGGAGTTGCCAGCGTGCCGATCACGATCGCTTGGGGCGACAAGGATCGGGTGCTGCACCCCTCACAAGCGAACCTAGCCCGAAAGCGGCTAAGCGGACTGCAGTTCATCGGCTTGCTCGACTGCGGCCACGTGCCAATGGCCGATTCACCGGTTCAAGTGTTGGACGCGATCACTCAAACAACAGCCAAGGCCGTGAAACCTGCCGTAGAGGCGTCAAGCCCCGAGGTGGCCTGAACTTCAGCGGTGACGGGCCAAGAATTCTGCCGTGCGACTGTCCTGCGGATTGGTGAACAGTTGCTCGGGCGGCCCCGACTCGACGATTCGTCCGTTCGCCAAGAAAATCACCCGGTCGGCGCACTCGCGAGCGAAATCCATCTCGTGGGTGGCCATGATGATGGTGCGTCCTTCAGTTTTCAGTTCACGCAAAAGATCCAGCACTTCAGCAACCAAAACCGGATCGAGCGCCGAGGTGATTTCATCGAGTAGCAGCAACTCCGGGTCCATCGAAATCGCTCGCACTAGGGCCACCCGCTGCTGTTGACCGCCCGAAAGTGAATCGGGGTAGGCGTGCGCCTTGACCGCCAACCCCAGCCGCTCTAGTAGTTCGTGGGCCCGAGCGGTGGCATCGGCTTTGCTGACCTTCTTAACCCGACGCGGACCGATCGTCAGGTTCTGCAAGACCGTCAAGTGCGGGAACAGGTTGTAGGACTGGAACACCATGCCGATCCGGGCGCGGGCTTTGTCCGGGTCGATCGCCGGATCGGCCAAGTCGAGGTCGCCAAGCTGCATGTCGCCGTCGTCGGTGGTTTCCAACAAATCGATGCAACGCAGCAGGGTCGACTTGCCCGAGCCGGAGGCGCCGATCAGACAAACGATCTCGCCGGGTTCGACCACTAGGTCGATGCCGTCGAGTACTTGGTGGTCGCCGAACGACTTTCGAACGCCTTCTAGCCGAAGCATCACTGTCCCCCTTGGCGACTAAGTTGGCGGATCGTCAACCAATCGGTGAACCGAGCCAATGGGATCGTCACCACGATGAAGAAGGCCGCCGCGACGGTCAGCGAAGTGACGTTGAAGGTTTGGGCTTGATAAACCGAAGCCGCCCGAAGCGCTTCAACTAGGCCGATCGTGGAAACCAGCGCGGTGTCTTTCTGCAGTGAGATGAAGTCGTTCATCAACGGTGGCGTCACGTTGCGCATTGCCTGAGGCAAGATCACTTTCAGCAGGGTCTGGCGATAACTCAAACCCAGCGCCCGACCAGATGCCCACTGATTGGGGTGAATCGACATCAGTCCGGCCCGCATTACCTCTGCGACATAAGCACCGTAACTGAGCGTCAGCGAAATGACCCCGAGCCAGAACAAACTGGTGGGGACGCCCGCAAGGCCAAGCGCCGGGAACCCGAACCCGATCAGCATGACCACCAAGATCGTCGGGATTCCGCGGAAGACGTCGGTGTAGACGGTCGCGAGTGCTTTGAACGGCGCTAGCGCCGGCGACGGATAGATCCGAACAACCGCGACCAACAACGCCAGTGGAAGGACTAGTGCTTCGACCGTCATGAACAGTCGAACGTTCAGCCAAAAGGCATCCCAAATCGCCGGGAACGAGGCCTTCGCGTGTTCTGCGCTAAAGAAAACCTCACGAAAACGCGGCCAACCTGGTGCCGAAGTAACTAACCAAACCGAAAGACCTAGTACGACGATGCACGAAACAGCGCCGATCGCATACCGGCGCAGATGACGCTGGCGACGCCAACGGTCCCGGTCGACCTGCCGCGCCGACGGTGTCGGCAGACTCACAAGCAGTTGCCTACTTCAGCACTGGCGCCGAAGCTGATTCGGAAAGCCACTTGGTTTCCAGATCGGCAAGAGTTCCGTCTTCGGTGAGGCTCTCGATCGCCTTGTCGACGCAACTGGTTAGCTTGCTGCCCTTTTCAAGCAGCAGACCGAACTGCTCCGGCTCGCCACCGTCGAACTGGAACTGGCCGGCGATCTTCGCACCGTCAAGTTCGGCCGCCACGAGGTAGAACGCCGAGGGCAAGTCGGCGACGATGCCGTCGACCTGCTTGTTCTCCAGGGCCAGGGCGGCCTTGGTGGTGTCGTCATAGACCAGTGGCGCGTCTTCGGTTTCGAAGCTTTCGATCGCCTTCAGCGAGGTGGTGCCGATCTGGGCGCCGAGGCTGGCAGTTTTGAAGTCGGCCAGGCTGGTGGCGTCGGCGAACTTGGAGTCTTCGCGAACGATGATTGCTTGGGCGGCGGAGTAGTAAGGCTTGGAGAAGTCGATGGCTTGGCGGCGTTCTTCGGTGATCGAAATCTGGTTGATGTCGAAGTCGAAGTTCTTCTTGCCCGGCTGGTAGGAGGTGTTGAACGGCACCTTCTCCCAGACCACGTCGGTGGCTTCGAAGCCCATTTCGTCAGCAATCGCGTAGGCGACAGCCGATTCAAAGCCCTTGCCGTTGCTCGGGTCGTTGTCGGCAAACCACGGCTCGAAGGCGGGGTCGTCGGTGCCGATGGTCAACTTGCCGGCAGTTTTCAGCGCCAGATCCGCAACGGCGCAACTGCCTGCGGTCGTCTCGGACGAAGCGTCGTCCTTGGAGTCGTCGGCCGGCGCGCAAGCAGCGGCAAAGGTCAACACGATGGCGGCCGGGGCGATTGCCCAGCGACTGATGGAAGAACGCAACATGTTCCGAATCTTACGGTGCGCCCCAGACTGTGCCGAACGTTCACCGAAACTGTGGCCGGTCAACCCCTAAGAAACGGACCTAAACCTGTTGGTCGAGCAATAGGAGAAGTTCCACCTGCACCATGGTCAGGTAGGCGTCCGGGTGCGCGCCCCAATCGCGCCAAGCGGCAGCGATCTGGCGGACTTGCTCGTCGCTGTAGCCCTGACCCCGCAGGCTGTCGTACTGGTCCGATTCGAGTACTCGGATTGCTTGGCTTTCGCCCCACCAGCTCGTCCGTTCGGTGGTGGCGAAGGTCGTGGTCGAGGTGCTCAGTTCCAGTTGACCGAGTTCGGCCAATCCGGCCGAGTTGGCCCAAGCGCGCAGATGGCGGCCGGCGTTCGGTTCGCCTCCGCGTGCTTTCGCCGCCGCGCGATAACCGGCCAACCAGTCAGACATTCCTTGGTTCGCCGGTGCCCAATGAATCGAGTCGTAATCGACTTCGCGAACGGCCACTACGCGCTTGGCGACGCGGGCCATTTCGGCCAATGCTGCGGCCGGATCTGCCAAGTACTGCAGCACTTGGTGACAGTGGACCACATCGAACTCGTCGTCGCCGAAGGGCAGATCGTAGATACTGCCAGTCATCAAGGTGGCGTTGGTGATGCCCCGAGCAGTCAGCAGTTCAGTGGCAGCCGCCACCGCGGCCGGTGCCGCCTCGACTCCGGTGACTTGGCCCGGGGAGACAAGTTCGGCCAAGTCGGCGGTGATGCTGCCCGGCCCAAAGCCGATATCGAGCACCGACATGCCCGGCTCCAAATAGGGCAACAGGTAGGCACAAGAATCGGCCGCGGTGCGCGCGCCGTGGACTGCGAGCACGCTGTCGTGGTGGCCGTGCAGATACTGTTCGTCACCGGGTTGCGGCATGCCTAGATCCTCGCATAACTCGCGGTTGCGGCAGTTTGCCATGTGCCCGACGCAGAATAGAGCGCATGCGTCCGCCACATTCGCCCGTCGAGGCGAAACCATGAGCCTGCATCCGGCCTTTCGCCAGTACCTGGACGAACTAAGTCAACTGCTCGCGAGCCAGCCGAAAGTGGCCGCCACCGCGCAGTCGGCCCGGGCGGCGCTGGCGGGACTGGCCAAGTTCGCCGCTGCACCCGTCCACGTCGCACAGGTTTATGACGCTTCGGTCAGCTATTTGTCCGGCAGCTCGACAGTTCAGGTGCCGGTTCGGATCTACGTTCCTCGCCCAGGCGAGCCGAGCGATGTCGTGCTGTTCGTCCACGGCGGCGGACATATGGCCGGGGATCTAGACACCTACGACTGCACCGCTAGACAGGTGGCGGCGGCCGCCTCGATGGTGACTGTTTCAGTCGATTACCGGCGCTCACCCGAATCGCCGTTTCCGGCGGGCCTGACCGACACTTACCAAGTGCTCAGCCAGTTGCCAGAACTACTGGAAGGCGAAGCCACTACCGGCCGCGTTCATGCGGTCGCCGACTCCGGCGGCGCCGCGAAACTCGCCTCGATTGCGATGCGGACTGCGGCCGGGGAATGGACTTCACCGATTGAACGTCAAGTGCTGATTTACCCCAGCTTGGACTACACCCTCAGCAGTGATTCGATCCAAAAGTTTGGCAACGGCTACTTCCTCGAGGCCGAGCGAATCGAGTGGTATTTCGACAACTATTTTGCCAACCACGAAGACCGGCGTGAGTGTTCACCACTATTTGGCCCAATCAGCGGGCAAATGCCGCAAACCCTGGTGATTGCAGCCCAATTTGATCCACTGATCGACGAGGCGACGAAATATGTGAGTCGCCTTCAGGCGGCCGGCAACCGCGCCGAACTGCTGATTGCTCCAGGGATGATCCACGCCTACTTGTTCTTCGAGACGCTAGTGCCTGATGAAGTCGGCCGAACCTACCGCGCAATCGGCAACTTCTTGACTAAGGGTGCGGCAGACTGGTGATACATCCACACCGAGGGAGCAGCCATGAGTGAACTTCTGTCCGGCCTGACCGTCAAGCAGGTTTCGACCTCTCGCCTGCGAACTGCGGTGATGGTCGACGACCGCACCGAAGGCGAGCCGGTCATCTTCGTGCACGGCAACGTGAGTTCCTCACTGTTTTGGCAAGAATCGATCTTGAGTTTGCCCGTCGGTTTCCGCGGGATTGCCCCCGACTTGCGCGGTTTTGGCGAGTCAGAAACTGGGCCGGTTGACGCCACAAACGGACTGGGCGACTTCGCCGATGACTTGTTCGCGCTGCTCGACGCCCTCGAACTGAGCCGGGCTCACTTGGTGGGCTGGAGCATGGGTGGCGGCATCATCATGCGGATGTTGCTGGACCGGCCCGAGGTCGTAGCCAGTTTGACCTTGGTGAGCCCAGTTTCGCCCTATGGCTTTGGCGGGACAGCCGGCGCAGATGGTCAGGCGGTCACCGCCGATGGTGCTGGTGCCGGGGGCGGAAGCGCAAACCCAGACTTCGTGGCCGCGATCGAGTCAGGCGACCGCGGCGCCGACTCGCCGACCTCGCCCCGAAATGTTCTCAACGGCGCCTACTTTGCCAACGGCTTCAAATCGCCACTTGAAGAAGTGTTTGTCGATTCGATGTTGACCACCAAGATCGGTCCAGACAACTACCCGGGCGACTCGGTGGAATCTGCGAACTGGCCCGGTTTTGCACCCGGTTCGCGCGGGGTTTTGAACACGATGGCGCCGCGCTTTCACAACGTCAGCAAGATCGTTGACGTCGAACCGAAACCACCGATCCTTTGGGTTCACGGCCTTAGCGATGCGATCGTCTCGGACGCTTCCTTGTTCGACTTCGCAACTCTTGGCCAGATGGGGGCGGTGCCCGGCTGGCCAGGCGAGGACGCCTGCCCGCCCCAGCCAATGGTCACCCAGACTCGGTCGGTGCTCGAGGCCTATGCCGAAGCCGGCGGAAGTTTCGAGGAAGTTGCCTTGGACTGCGGGCACAGTGCAATGGTTGAAAAGCCAGCCGAATTCCAAGCCGCGTTGGCTTCGATCTTGTCGAACTGATTGCTTCGTCCTTGTTAACCTAGTTCAAAACATCTGAACCTCGTTGCATATGCGCCCAGTTGCATATAGTCTCCTCGCATGGCACTCGAGCACGCGATCTTGGTGTCGCTTGGCGAGCGAGCGGCCAGCGGCTATGACTTAGCGCGCCGGTTCGATGCGTCGATCGGATTCTTTTGGCCGGCCAGTCACCAGCAGATCTACCGCGTGCTGGCTCGGATGCAAGAGTCCGGTTGGGTTTCGAGCACCGTCGAATCCCAAGCGGGAAAACCGGACAAAAAGGTCTACGCCATCACTGAGTCCGGCGAGGTAGAACTAGACCGCTGGGCGGCCGAACCCACAGATAGAGAAGCGCTACGCAGCGATTTCGCCGTGAAGTTGCGCGGCTTTCGCGACCGCGACGCGATCATCGCCGACGCCGTCGCACGCAAGACCGCGCACGAACAGCGACTGAAGCAGTACGAAGAAAGCCAAGCCCGGTTCTATCCGGCCCCGGCCGCGCTCACCGGCAAAGAACTTGGTTCGTGGCTGGCGCTTCGCGGCGGCATCGGCGCCGAACTCCAAGGCATCGCCTGGTGCGAGGAGATCCTCACGCACCTCGAAGGGCGCGGATCCCGATGACCAGAACAATCGTGCCGAATGTCAACGCCGTGACGATCAAAACCAGGTGCACCCAAAAGAACGACGTCGGCTCCTGCCACTTGACTGCCTGGCCCCACGCCCGGTCGTCGTCGACGATCGCCTTGAAGAATCGAGGCCAAATGACGATGTTGAACACTCCGGCAGCGATCAGCAGCCACGCCGCAAATTTTCCAATCACCTGCACAGTCTCTCAGCCGAAAGGAAAGCGCCGATGAGGGCATTTCGCGAACTAATCGAAGCCGGACTCGAAAGCGGCCAACTCGACGGACTCGACGACGTCTTGGCCGATGACGTGGTCTTTCGAAGTCCAGTGGCCTTTAAGCCCTACGAAGGCAAACCGATCGTGGCGGCGATCCTGCGCGGGGTCGGTCGCGTATTCACTGACTTTTCGTACGTCTGGTCGGTCGAAGAGGACAACCGCAGCGCACTGATGTTTGACTGCAAGGTCGGCGAGGTGAGCGTCCAAGGCTGCGACTTCATCACCACCAACGCCGAAGGCAAGATCGCTGAGTTCATCGTCATGGTGCGGCCACTTTCGGCCGCCAACGCCCTCGCCGAAGCGATGGCCGCGCAGTTCCCCCAAATCCAAGCCGAAGCAATCGAGGCGATGAAGTGACCGACTACCCGCACCTGCTCAGCCCACTCGATCTTGGGTTCACCACCCTGCGAAACCGCGTCGTGATGGGGTCGATGCACACCGGCCTAGAAGACCATGCCCGCGACATCGACAAACTTGCCGCCTACTTCGCCGAACGTGCCAAGGGCGGCGTGGCGCTGTCGATAACCGGCGGGTTCGCACCAAACTGGCGCGGCTGGCTGCTGCCGTTCGGTTCGCAAATGACCAGCGCGCGTCAAGCCGACCGGCACCGCACCGTCACCGACGCAGTTCACGAGCACGACGGCAAGATTGCCATGCAGATCTTGCATGCGGGTCGCTACGGCTACTCGCCGTTCAAAAAGGGCGTCTCGACGATCAAGTCGCCGATCACTCCGTTCAAGGTTTCGCCGATGTCGACTCGCGAGGTCGACCGCACTGCCACTGACTTCGCCAAGTCGGCCAAACTCGCCAAACGGGCTGGCTACGACGGCGTCGAGATCATGGGCTCAGAGGGCTACTTGATCAACCAGTTCTTGACCGCGCGCACCAACAACCGCACCGATGCTTGGGGCGGCACGGTCCAAAAGCGGATGAAGTTCCCGATCGAGATCGTGCGCCGCACCCGCGAACTGGTCGGCGAAGATTTCATCATTCAGTACCGAATCAGCCTGCTCGACCTAGTCGACAACGCTCAGACCTGGGAAGAGACGGTTGAACTGGCCCTCGCGCTTGAGGCCGCCGGAGTCACCATCTTCAACACCGGCATTGGTTGGCACGAAGCCCGCATTCCCACGATCGTCACCAGCGTCCCGCGCGGTGCGTTCAGTTGGGTGACCGGCAAACTCAAGGCCGAGGTTTCGGTTCCGGTGGTCGCGTCCAACCGGATCAACACCCCAGAACTTGGCGAGCAGATCATCGCCTCCGGCGAAGCCGACCTGATCTCGATGGCGCGGCCGCTTTTGGCCGACGCCGAGTTCGTGAACAAGGCGGCCGAAGGGCGCGCCGACGAGATCATCACCTGCATCGCCTGCAACCAGGCGTGCCTGGATCACACTTTCTCCAACAAGCGCGCCAGTTGCATGCTCAACCCGCGAGCCGGCCACGAGACCGAACTGATTTTGCTGCCAACCAAGACCAAGAAGCGGGTCGCGGTGGTCGGCGCCGGACCGGCCGGGCTGGCTGCCGCGGTCGAGACTGCCGGACGTGGTCACGACGTGGAATTGTTCGAAGCTCTCGACCAGATTGGCGGGCAGTTCCGCCTCGCGATGCAGATCCCCGGCAAGGAGGACTTCGCCGAAACGATCCGCTACTACGAGACCATGCTGCCCAAGAACGGTGTGAAGGTTCACCTGAACCGGCCAGCAACCGTCGCTGATCTAGCCGAGTTCGATGAGGTCGTGCTGGCCACCGGCGTGACCCCGCGCGTTCCCGAGATCGACGGCGTCGACCACCCGTCGGTGATCACCTATCAGCAACTCATCCGCGATCAGGCTCCCGTGGGCGAGCGCGTTGCCGTCCTCGGCGCCGGCGGCATCGGTTACGACGTGTCCGAATACCTGCTGCACGATCCGGCCGAGTCACTCGAGCACTGGATGGCGCGTTGGGGTGTTACCGATCCAGCGATTGAGCGCGGCGGCCTGGCCACCAAGGTCAAGGCCGAACCACGACGCGCGGTCACCTTGCTGCAACGCAAGTCGAGCTCGTTCGGCAAGGACTTGGGCAAGACCTCCGGCTGGGTGCATCGGGCGACGCTGAAGGATTCGGGCGTGACCTTCGTCGGCGGTGTTCGTTACGACCGCATCGACGATGAAGGTCTGCACGTCACCATCGGTGCCGACGGCGAAACGCCCGAAACTAAGGTGATCGCTGCCGACACGATCGTGTTGTGCACCGGCCAAGAGTCGGTCCGTGACTTGGTCGAGCCGTTGGAGTCGGCCGGCGTGACGGTGCACATCATTGGCGGCGCTGACGTCGCCGCCGAGCTCGACGCCAAGCGTGCGATCAAACAGGCCACTGAGTTGGCTGCGACGCTCTGATCTCTTAGTGGCAGTCTGACTAGGCGACGAGCGGGCGATACCTGGTATTTCGCCTCGGCTGGCTAGCTCCGGGCGGATAGAAGTCTGGGCGTTTGTCGCGTGGGTTGAGTTCGACCCGCCAGCCGGTGGTGTGGATGGTTCGATGGTGGTGGCCGCAGAGCAGCACGCCGTTGTCGATGGTGGTTTCGCCCTCTTCGCCCCAGGGCCGGATGTGGTGGGTTTCGGTCCAGCCGGGCGGCCGGTCACAGTCCGGGAACGCGCAACCAAGATCTCGGTGAGCCAGCGCCCGGCGCTGAGCCGGTGAATGCAGCCGCTGGGCCCGGCCAAGATCCAATACTTGCGACTTGGCACCCAACACAGCCGGCAAGATCCCGGCGCCGCAGGCCAGT
>JAPXRA010000044.1:0-6210 GCA_033813795.1 Aeromicrobium sp.
CGTCTGCGGGCGGAAGGCGTTGTGCACCTCCGGCCGACAAATGGTGATCTTCGCGATCCCGTCGGCGGTGGTTTCGTAACTGATGTCGGTCCAGTCGCCTACGGCAGTCCAGTCGGTCGTCGTCATAGCTTCCAGCCTAGATTGGACCTCGATGCTAGATGACCTCGGATTCGACATACCCGTAAAAGCCCCGGCAACCCGGGTGGTTTCGCTCGTCCCCTCGCTCACCGAGGCGATCGCTGCCACCCGCCCGGGCGCCTTAGTCGGCGCAACCGACTGGTGCATCAAGCCAGCCGATCTGGAACTCACCCGAGTGCGCGGCACCAAGAACCCGAACGTTTCACAGATCGTTGACTTAGCACCCGACTTGGTGATCGCGAACAAAGAAGAGAACCGCGAATTGGATGTTCGGCGCTTGCGCGAGGCCGGCGTGAACGTGTGGGTGACCGACATCGAAACCCTCGACCAGTCGTTCGTTTCGATGCGGCGAATGTTTGAGGCCGCGCTCGGTTGGTCGGTGCCTAACTGGCTGATTGAGGCTGAACACATCTGGGCCGAACCAGCGCCGGATTTAGGCCTAACGGTTGCCGTGGCAATTTGGCGCGACCCGTGGATGGTGGTGGGTCGCGACACCTTTACCGGCGACTTGCTAGAACGCCTCGGCGTCCAAAACCTCTACGCCAACGCAGGCGGCCGGTATCCGCACGTCGAATTGAGTGACCTCGACAACGCCGGCGCCGATCTGGTGCTGCTGCCCGACGAACCTTATGAGTTCGGCCCTACTGACGGCCCTGAGGCTTTCACAAAAACGCCGACCGTCCTTTGCAGCGGCCAAGCACTCACTTGGTACGGCCCCCAACTGCTGACTTCGCGCGCAGAAATCTTGACTGCGCTCAGTTCTGGTCGTACTCCGAACTAACCTTGGCGGCCGCCTTCGCCCGCGCGACCTTCGTCGCCTCGCGGCGAACAGACGTCTTGCGCGAGGTGGTGCGTTTGGTCGCCTTTCGCGCCGCCTTTTTCGCCTTGGTCGTCTCGGATTCGCTGCCGTCGAGCACTAGTGGTTCACGGGCGATCACGTAGGGCGTCTCGCCAACGATCGCGTTGTGGCTGCGCCAAGAGAAATACTTCAACGACAGGTTCGTCATCGTGGCAAACCTGTTGCGGTTGCCGAGCAACAAGGCAACGTGCACCGTCACCCAAATGAACCAAGCGGTGAACCCCTTCAACCGCGGCAGGTAGCGCACTTCGGCGATCGCCGAGGCGCGGCCGATCGTTGCCATCGTGCCCTTGTCGAAGTAGCGGAACGGCTTAGGCGTTTTTTTGCCGCGCTCGCGTGCGCTGATCACCTTGGCAACGTGTTTGCCGCCTTGGATTGCTGGCTGACCAAGTTGGGGCAGCGGCGACTCGGGGTTGATCGAAACGTCACCGATCGCGAACACGCCCGGCAGCGAAGCCACCTCTTGGTGCTCGTTGACTTCGATGCGACCGCCGCGACCTTGCGGCACGCCCCAGTCCTTGACGGCCTCGTGCGCGGTGACGCCAGAGGCCCAAACGACGATGCCGGCCTCTAAGAACTCTTCGACCCCGTCGCGTTCGATCAGCACCCCGTCTCTACGAACCTCCTTGACCGCAGTACCTAGGCGAAGGTCAACGTGACGTTTGCGCAGTTCCTTGGCCGCATAGTCGCGTAGTTTCGGATGGAATGGTGCGAGCACATGCTCGCCCATCTCCACCAAACTGATGTGGACCTTCGAGCGGTCGAGTTCGGGGTAGGTCGTCGGCATATCTAGGTTGCGCATTTCGGCCAAGGCGCCGGCGGTCTCGACGCCGGTGGCACCACCACCGACCACGACCACCCGGATGTCCTCGTCCTGGCCGTTGATCGCCGCGTATTCGAGGTTCGCGAACATCAGATCTCGCAACGCCAGCGCTTGCGAACGCCGGTACAGCGGCATCGCGTGCTCTTCGGCGCCTGGGATGCCAAAGAAGTTCGCGGTCACGCCGTTGGCGAGAACCAGATAGTCGTATTTGATCGTGATGTTGCCGTCGAGTACCACCGATTTTTCGTCGTGGTCCATCGAGACGACCGTGCCCTTTACGAACCGGACGTTGTCTTGCTTTGACCGGATCGCGCGCAGGAACCAGGTAATATCCCCGGGGTTCAAACTGGCGGTGGCAACTTGGTAAAGCAGCGGCTGGAAGGTGTTGTAAGTGTGCCGATCGACCAAGGTGATGTCGACGTTTTCCTTGCGAAGCTTGCGAACTACCGCCAAACCACCAAATCCGCCGCCGACCACAACTACGTGCGGGCGCGCGGACTTCTCTTCAACTGCCATTAGTTCAGCGTACCGAGGATTTTTACCGGAACTCTAATCAACAGCGGCAGTTGTGAGCAGCATCATGCTCGGTTGAACCAGGCTTTGGCCTCTGGCCGAGTCAATTGGACGATCACCGCGATCGCTGCGATCAACCAGATGAGTCCGAGCGGCAAACCGACTGCCGCAACTCCGCAGGTGATGACCATCATTACGATCAGCGCCCACCAGCCCGAACGCTTCGAAGTGGCGGCCCAAGCCACCGCCCCGAGCGAAAGCACCGACACGATCAACCACATAGCGAAGATGCCAGTGGCCAGCGAGACGAGCTGACTTGCATTCAAGCCGGCCGCACCTAGCTGCTCGCTAAGCATTGGCGAGTTCTCGTACTGCTTTACTACTTCGTCGCGCAAGCCAACCAGCACTGCCAACACCAAGCCAGACAGGGCGGCACCAAAAAGCGAACCGATCCCAGCGATCAACAGGGCCAACCGAACCGGACTTGGCATTGCACCACTGGCAGCCACATGAGCTACCGGATCGAACGCCGGCGGCGCCACGTGAACCACGCCAGGTGCGGCCTGGTCCGGACTCTGCCCGGCTGGCGGCATGGCGCCCAAGGACGGCTGGGCCTTCAACTCCAACGGCACCTTGCCGTTGACCACCGCGAACCAGATTCTGGCCGGTTCGTTCCACAACAGGAACAGGATCAGTCCACAAATCGCCACCATAAACAGCCCGGCGACTCCGGCGAAAAGCGAGACCATCGCGGCGAGCACCGCCAACGCGCTGAGGCCAACCCTCGACGGCTGATGCCCCTTGGCGGTGAACACCGCGAACACGGTCGCTGCAATCGCGGCCACCAGCATTGCAAACGCGAACAGCCGCAGTGTGGGCAAGAGTTGATCGATGTTCGCCTTCACCCCGGCAGACTCAAGCGTCGACTCGAGTGCTTCTTGCATTTCGATCGACCCCCAACTGGCGAGGGTTTCGAACATGGCGAACGCAGTCAGGCCACCCCCAAGGCCGCCGTATAGGCAGCCCAAGGTCACCGAGCGCGGTCTGGGAAGCGTTTCAGGCACGGTTCGAGTCTGGCAGAGCCACCGAAACCACGACCAGCCAGTCAGCCCCGGCCAACGACAAGCTCATCTCCGCTGTCAGCCAGATCCACCACGACCTGGTCGCCGTCGCGCACCTGCCCGGCGAGCAGTTCTCGCGCTAGCCGGTCACCGATCGACTGTTGAACCAGTCGCCGCAGCGGCCGCGCACCGTAGAGGGGGTCGAAACCAGCCTCGGCCAACCAGCGCTTGGCAGCCTCGGTGACATCCAAACTGATTCGCCGAGCCGCCAACCTGCGGCCGAGCGAGTCAAGTTGCAGATCAACGATGCGGGTCAATTCCTCGGTGCCAAGGGCATCGAACATGACCACTTCGTCGAGGCGGTTCAAGAACTCCGGTTTGAACGCCGAGCGAACTACCGACAGCACACTTTCGTGCTTTTGCTCTTGCGAAAGCTCGGGATCGACTAGGTACTGCGAGCCAAGATTCGAGGTCAGGATCAACATCGTGTTGCGGAAGTCGACCGTGCGACCTTGGCCGTCGGTCAGGCGACCATCGTCGAGCACCTGCAGCAAGATGTCGAAGACTTCAGGATGCGCCTTCTCAACCTCGTCGAGCAGCACCACCGAGTAGGGCCGCCGACGAACCGCTTCGGTCAACTGGCCGCCTTCGTCATAACCGACGTAGCCAGGAGGCGCACCGACAAGACGCGCCACCGAGTGCTTTTCGGCGTACTCACTCATGTCGATCCGCACGATCGCGCGTTCGTCATCGAATAAGAAGTCCGCCAGCGACTTGGCCAGCTCGGTCTTACCAACGCCAGTCGGGCCCAAGAACAGGAACGATCCGGTCGGACGATCGGGGTCGGAGATTCCGGCTCGGGCTCGACGCACGGCATCCGAAACCGCCTGAACGGCAGGCTTCTGACCGATCAGCCGCTTTCCGAGTTCGGCTTCCATCTGCAGCAGTTTCTCGGTTTCGCCTTCGAGCAAACGACCCGTTGGGATGCCGGTCCAACTGGCGATGACTTCAGCGATGTCATCGGCGCCAACTTCCTCGTGCACCATCCGGTCTGCCGACGCAGACGCTTCAGCGGCTTGGGCTTCGGCGAGCTGGGTTTCCATGCCGGGGATTTCGGCATAGATCAACCGGCTGGCCGTTTCCATGTCACCAGCACGTTGGGCTCGCTCAGCGGCGATCCGAGCTTCGTCGATCCGCTCCTTGATCTCGCCGACCGCGTTCAAACCTTGCTTCTCCGCCTCCCAGCGCTGGCTGAGGGCACGCAAAGTCTCTTCCTTGTCGGCCAACTCTTGGCGCAACTTCTCCAACCGGTCAACGCTGGCCTCGTCGGTTTCGTTCTGCAGGTGGAGTTCTTCCATCTTGAGCCGGTCGACCGAACGCTGGAGCTCGTCGATCTCGATCGGGCTGGAATCGATCTCCATCCGCAACCGGCTCGACGCCTCGTCAATCAGGTCGATCGCCTTGTCCGGCAGTTGGCGCCCGGGGATGTACCGGTGTGACAGCGTGGCCGCGGCGACAAGCGCAGAGTCGGCGATCTCCACCTTGTGGTGCGCTTCATACTTTTCTTTGATGCCTCGCAGGATCGCGATCGTGTCCTCAACACTCGGTTCGTCGACCAGCACTTGCTGGAACCGGCGCTCTAGGGCGGCATCCTTTTCGATCGACTCGCGGTACTCGTCGAGCGTGGTCGCGCCGATCATCCGCAATTCGCCGCGCGCCAACATCGGCTTGAGCATGTTGGCTGCATCCATCGCCGAGTCGCCTGAGGCGCCGGCACCGACGACGGTGTGAAGTTCGTCGATGAAGGTGACAACTTGGCCCTCGGAATCCTTGATCTCGGCCAAAACTGCCTTGAGTCGCTCTTCGAACTCGCCGCGGTACTTCGCCCCGGCGACCATCGCGCCTAGGTCAAGGCTGATCAGCCGGCGGCCACGCAGCGACTCGGGCACATCGCCAGCGATGATCCGCTGGGCTAGTCCCTCTACGACGGCGGTCTTGCCGACGCCAGGTTCACCGATCAGCACCGGGTTGTTCTTGGTGCGGCGGCTCAACACTTGAATGACTCGCCGGATTTGCGAATCGCGGCCGATCACCGGATCGAGTTTGCCTTCGGTGGCCAGCGCGGTTAGGTCAATGCCGTACTTCTCCAGCGAGTTGTACTGGTCTTCGGCGTCCTGACTGGTGACGCGAGTATTACCCCGCACCGCCGCGAACGCAGCAGTCAGCGTTTCGGCAGTCGCGCCATTGGCGGCCAGCACTTGCTGAGCCGGCCCAGCCACGGTTGCCACACCGACGGCTAGGTGTTCGCTAGAGACGAACTCGTCACCCAGTTCGCTGGCAAGGTCGATGGCGCGTTGCAACACCTCATGGGTTGAACGCGAGAGTTGCGCCGCCGCCGTGGTGGCCCCAGAGGCTCGGGGTAGTTTGGCCAGTTCAGCCTTGACGCCACTCTCAACCGCTGCCGGGTCTACCCCGGCGGCGGTCAGCAGCGGAACAGTAGTGCCGCCGTCTTGGGTAAGCAGGGCTAAAAGTAGGTGGGCTGGTTCGACTGCCGGGTTGCCGGCAGCGGAGGCCTGCTGCATTGCAGCGGCAATCGACTGTTGACTACGGGTGGTCAGTTGATTCAGATCCATGTCTTAGTCAACGCCGTAAAGGTTGAGTCCATTCCGCTCAACTTTGTTGAATTGAGATTTTTTATTCAACTTCCTGCTGGGCGCTGCAGTACCCGCAAACTCGCCGTATGGCCGACCTCGATAAACCCATCGGCTAGGGCGCGCTGGTAGATGTGGAACGGCGCTTGGCCACCGTCGTTGGGG
>JAPXRA010000044.1:6220-10045 GCA_033813795.1 Aeromicrobium sp.
TGACGCCGGTTGGCTGGAGTGGAACCTTGGCCGCAGTCGTGCCGAAAGCACCGGTTTGGCCACTACCGGCTACGACGTCTACATGGGTGGCTGTCCAAGTCAAAACTAGAGGCTTTACAGAGGGGTCGGGGAAGACATCGTGAATGATCAGCACACCGCCGGGACGCACGTGTTTAGCCCAGCCGGCGTAGTCGGCTTGCGCCGCCTCTTCGGTATGCCCGCCGTCAATGAATACCGCGTCCACCGGGGTTTGCCAGAACGCCGAAACCGTGCTCGAACGACCCACGATCGGCACCACCACGTCCTCGAGCCCGGCGTCAAACATCGCCCGGCGAAACACCGGCATCGTGTCGAATGCCCCAGTTTCGGGGTCGACCAGCGAAGCGTCGTGATACTCCCAGCCCACCTGATGTTCTTCCGAGCCGCGATGGTGATCGACCGTCACCAAGGTCGCCCCCCGCTCCCGGGCGACGTACCCCAAATGGATCGTCGACTTGCCGCAATAGGTGCCAATCTCCACCATTACCGAGCCGGGGCGAAGCACCGCCGCAGCCGCGGCTCGCAGAGCAGCGGCCTCGTCGTCGGGCAAGAAACCGCGAACATCGGCGGCTAGGCGAGTTAGGTCAGCAGGCAGGTCAATCACATTCGGCACTCTAACTACCCCAGAATCTGGAGTTGTTCTGGTACTCGTGATGAACTAACCCCATGGGCACACTTCGCGCAGCCGGGATTGCCGGTTTCGGCCCGGTTGTCACCGAACTCGGTGGCGATCCGGTCGAGTATCTGCGTCGAGTTGGCCTTGGACCGGACGTCCTAATCGATGAGGACATACCGGTAGATGACGGCCTGGTTACCGACCTGCTCGAACTGGCGGCGACCGAACTTAACCAGCCCGATCTCGGCCTACTGATCGCTAACCGCCACGGGTTCAACATGCTCGGACCCGTCGCCCTGCTGGTGCTAAACGCAACCACAGTGGCCGAGGCTTTCGCCTTGATCGGCCGATACCTGACCTTTCATGCTCCAGACATCAAAGTCACCATCAGCGCCGATCCACGCGGTCGACCCGAAGTAGTCGCACTCACCTACCAAGCAACCCGCGGTGGACCGCCTGCGGTTCACCTGACTGACGCAGGAATGGGGTTCATCCACCGTTCGTTGATCTCGCTGTTCGGCCCCGAGTACGGGCTGATCGAAGTCGACCTGCCGTACAAGCCGGTCGGCGGGGTGGGTCCCTATCAGGACTTCTACGGCGTCGAAGTGCGCGAGGCCCGAAAAGAAGCCCGGCTCTACCTGCCGCTGAAGCTGCTCCAAGCAAAAATTGCCGGCGCCGACCGCACCGTCCGCGACGCCACTCGAGCCCGACTCGATGAGGTTTTGGCAGGCAGCACCGAAGACATGACCAGTCGCGTCCGGGGCCTAATGCAGGCAACCATGGGCGTCGCCGAGGTCGACATCGAAGACATCGCCAAGTTCTTGGCCATGCACCCGCGCACCCTGCAGCGGCGCCTCGACGAAGAAGGCACGGTGTTCTCAAGGCTCTTAGACGATGCCCGCCGCCGGCGCGCGCACTGGGAACTGACCCAGACCGACACTCCGGTCGCCCAAGTGGCGAAAAACCTCGGCTTTGGCCACCAATCGACCCTCAGCCGCGCGGCCATTCGCTGGTGGGGAACAACTCCGCTGAAAATTCGCCGACAGCACCGAGAACTTGTCACAAAAAGCTAATTTCATATTTGAGACGTAGGTCACAATCAAGGGTGAGCAACGAGAGGACCCCCTTGTGAAAACCGACATCGACGTCTTGATCATTGGTGCTGGCTTGTCTGGCATCAATGCCGCCTATCGAGTCCAGGAGCGCAACCCGGGAGTTTCGTACACGATCTTCGAGGCTCGCGACACTCTCGGCGGCACTTGGGACCTGTTCCGTTATCCGGGCGTGCGGTCCGACTCGGACTTCTTCACCTTGGCGTTCCCGTTCAATCCTTGGCGCGGCAAAGAAGCGATCGTCACCGGCGAACAGATCCGCGACTACTTGGCCCAAACCACTGCCAAGTTCGGCATCGACAGCCACATTCAGTACAACACCAAGGTGATCTCCTTGGACTGGTCGAGCCACGACAAGTACTGGAACGTGACCGCCGAATCGGCTGGCAAGCAGTTCCAAACCACCGCCCGGTTCGTGTTTTCCTGCACCGGTTATTACGACTACGAAAACCCCTACGATCCTGGCTTCGCCGGTGTCGAAGACTTCGCTGGCACAATCGCACACCCGCAGTTTTGGCCCGAAGACTTGGACTACACCGACAAGAAAGTTGTCGTGATCGGCTCTGGTGCAACCGCGATCACGGTGGTGCCGGCGATGAGCGAGCGGGCCGCTTCGGTAACGATGCTGCAGCGCACGCCGACCTACATCTTGGCCCAACCTTGGACCGACCCGATCGGCGATTTTGCCCGAAAGGTGCTGCCGGCCAAACCGGCCCACTATGCGATTCGAGCAAAGAACACCGGCCTGCAGTGGGCACTGTTCCAAACCAGCCAGAAGCGTCCCAAGGCGATCCGCTCGCTGATCCGCAAACTCGCAATTCACGGCGTCGGCGGCGATGAAACTTTCGTCGACGAGCACTTCAATCCGCCCTACGATCCCTGGGATCAACGCCTTTGCATCGCCCCGGGCGGCGACTTTTACGCCTCGATCAAGTCCGGCAAGGCGACCGTGGTTACCGCAAAGATCAAGCGGTTCGTCGAAAAGGGCATCGAGTTAGAGTCCGGCGAGGTACTAGAAACCGACATCGTCGTGCCGGCCACCGGGTTGACGATCAAGGTGCTCGGCGGTATCACCTCAACAGTCGATGGCGCCCCCGTCGACCCGGCCAAACTCGTGGTTTGGAACGGCGCGATGATCAACACGATTCCGAACTTCGCCTTCTGCATCGGCTATGTGAACCTGTCATGGACGATGCGTTCGGACATGACCTCGCGCCTAGTGGCCAAGATCATCAAGCGCCTGCGGAGCAACCCCGAACTAGTCGTCACGCCGCGAACCACCGGCATCAACGTCGGCGGCCCACTGTTCGACATGGAGTCCGGCTACATGGCCCGGGGTGCCCACTTGATGCCGCGCGTCTCGGACGGCTATCCGTGGACGATGAAACAGAACTTCATGGTCGACTCGTGGAACACAAACCGGGCCGACTTGGACGACGGACTCGCTTGGACCGTCACCGTGCCAGAGGCGGCACAGGCGTGAAAGCGGTCAGCCTGCATCAGGGCGAATTGAGCGTCGTTGACCTGGCGACCCCGACGCCGGGGCCGGGGCAAATCTTGCTGAAGGTGACTCGAGCCGGCATCTGCGGATCTGACTTGCACGCCCGGGTCCACGCCGACGCGAGCGCCGACATCGCCGCCGAAGTCGACTACGACCGGTTCATGCGGTCAAGCGACCATGTGGTGATGGGGCACGAGTTCACTGGGCTCGTGACGGCCTATGGGCCCAAATGCCGCAAGCGCTGGCAATTGGGCACACCCGTGGTGGCACTCCCGGTGGTGAAGAAGGCCGGCCAGATCGATATGACCGGGTTGACTGAACACGCTTCGGGAGCATACGCCGAGTACGTGATCGTCCAAGAATCGATGACGTTCGAGGTGCCCACCGGGGCCAATGTCGACCACGTCGCCATGACCGAACCGTTGGCGGTGGCCCACCACGCGGTCTGTCGAAGCGAGATCGGCAAGCGTGAGGTGGCGATCGTGATCGGCTGCGGCCCGATCGGCCTGGCAGTGATCTTGATGCTCAAGGCAGCCGGGGTCAAGAAGGTCGTAGCG
>JAPXRA010000045.1:0-1275 GCA_033813795.1 Aeromicrobium sp.
CGGTTTGCCTTATCCGGGTGGGCCTCAAATCGACCGGATCGCGGCCGACGGAGATCCGACAGCGATCAACTTCCCGCGCGGGCTCACCGCGGGGCGCGACCTCGACCGCTACCGCTGGGACTTTTCCTTCTCTGGGCTCAAGAGCGCGGTCGCGCGCCACGTTCAGCACGAACAGCGGATGGGTCGAGAAGTTGCCGTCGCCGACGTTGCAGCCTCGTTCCAAGACTCGGTCTGCGATGTACTCAGCAAGAAGGCGATTGCCGCTTGTGTGGCCCACGATGTGCCTAGGTTGGTGCTCGGCGGGGGAGTTGCTGCTAACGGCCGACTGCGTAAGTTCGTGACCGAACGTGCCGCCGCTGCCGGAGTCGAAGTCAAGATCCCCAAGCCGAGCCTTTGCACCGACAACGGCGCCATGGTGGCGGCCCTAGGCGCCGAAGTCGTGCGTCGCGGGATTGCGCCGTCCTCGCTTGATCTGCCGGCCGATTCGAGCCTGCCGGTGACCAGCATCGTCGCGGCCTAGGTCAGGTTGCTCTGGCGCGATCGAATCGCAGGTGGTCGCCGGGGCGAAGTTGGGCCAACAGGTCGGTGTCGTGGTCGCGCACGACCGCGATCACCGGGTAACCGCCAGTCACCGGGTGATCCGGTCCCAGAATCACCGGCAGGCCCGCGCCAGTTACTTGGATGCTGCCACGGATCACCGGCTCGCTAGCCAGTTCGGCAGTGTGTACCCGTTCGAGCCGCGGCCCGGCCAAGCGGATCCCGATCCGGTCCGAGTCGGCCTCGACCGTCCACGAGGTCGACAACAGCGTCTCGATCGCCGCTGTGGTGAACCAGTCGTCTCGCGGCCCCAAAAAAAGTTGCACGGCCACTTCGCCGGTGGGCAGATAACCCGGTAGCGTCTCCAGTTGGATTTGGCCCCGTGTTGGTCCGACGTTCAGTTCGTCCCCGGCCGCAAGTGCCGCCGGTCCAAGCTGACCGAGCAGATCGGTGGCACTGCTGCCGAGCACGGCCGGCGCGATGAACCCGCCGGCCACCGCCACGGTCCAACGCAGCCCAGCAACGGGCGAGCCACACCGAAAGACTTGGCCGCGACGAACCAAGACCGCTCGGCCTGAGTTAACCGGGGTACCGTCAACCGAAAGTGGCCCGGTCGCACCGGTGACCGCCACCAAGTGGTCAGCGGTGGCGATGGCTCGAAAACCGCCGCCGAGAACTTCCAAGCCAAGGCACCCGGGGTCGTTGCCGACCAAAGTGTTCGCTGCTCGCAGACTCTGG
>JAPXRA010000045.1:1285-9992 GCA_033813795.1 Aeromicrobium sp.
CTCACGCCGAGGTGGGCGTACCCGGCCCGACCGAGGTCCTCAAACAGAGTCAGCCCACCGGGGTCGAGGACACGAAAACTCATCAGCCGACCTGCCGGAAGGTCACTAGGTCGCCTGGCTGCAACAGCGCCGGGACTTCGCGATCCAGATCCCATAACGGGGCGGTGGTGCTGCCGATCAGTTGCCAACCTCCGGGGGAGGCTCGGGGGTAGACGCCGCTGAAGCTTCCGGCCAACGCGACCGAACCGGCCGGGACCAGCGGCCGGGGCCGTTCTAGCCTCGGCACCTGCAGTCGCGGATCGCCGTCGGTCAGATACGCAAAACCGGGCGCAAACCCGGCGAAACCGACCAGCCACGGAGTGCCGGTGTGCGCGGCAATCACCTCTGCGGGAGTCAGCCCGCACAACTCGGCGACGGCGGTGAGGTCTGGCCCGTTGTAGTCAACCTCAATCGTGTGCCGGGCGCCGACCGGAGTTGGCGCCCGGCCGACCTCGAGGCCGGCGAGCAGGCCACGCAGCTTAGTTGGCTCGCCGTGCACCAGCACCGTTTTGGCTCCCAGTACTGTCGGCGCGAGTTCTCGCATGGCCGACTCCCACTGGCGTGCCTCAAGAGCGTCAGTGCAATCAAGCAAGACCGCTCGTTCGCCGCACGGTAAGACCCGCAACTCAATCCCTCACCACAGCACCGGCCCGACAGCGAACTCATGTCGTTCGAGTTCGGCGCGCACCGCGGTCAGCACCTCGACCGCATTCGGGCTGTCGCTGTGAACGCAAATCGAAGCAACCGATTCGGCCAAGGTGACCGCTTGTGCGGCGGCTTGGGCCGGGTCGGAGATGAACGCGTCGGGTTGGTCTCTTGCGGCGAGTCGACCATCGGGCAAATAGGTGCGATCGGCGAACCCTTCGAGGACGACGTCGATGCCTTCGTCTTGGGCGAACTGCAGCGCCAACGATCCGGCCATGCCGACTAGCGGCAGCGGGTTGGTGTCGGCCAACAGCGCTTCGACCACCGCGGAGGCTTGTGCTTCGTCGTGACTGATCTGGTGGTAGAGCGCACCGTGCGGTTTGACGAAGGTCACGATCGCGCCGACCTGATCGGCCAAGGTCGAAAGGTGGTCGATCTGATGGCGCAGTTGATCCTCCAAGTCGCGCGGCGGCACGTCGATGAAGCGTCTGCCAAAGCCGGCCCGATCGACGTAACCGACTTGCGCACCAATTGCCACTCCGTGTTCGACGGCGGCCGCGCAGGTGGCCTTGATTAGGTCGTCATCGCCGGCGTACGCGCCGCAGCAGACGTTTGCGCTGGAGGCCAGCGAAAGCAGTTCACGATCGAGCCCTGACTGCCAACGGTCAGCGGACTCGCCCAGATCCACCCCAAGATCGATTTGCCCATGCATGGGTAGACCGTATCGCTCTGGTGAGCCGATGTCAGTCGGTCAAATAGCCTTCGGCTCGGGCGTGGCTGATCAGCGAGTGGGAGTTGGTGGAGCCAAGCCCGCGTTCGCGGAACATTTCGGCAACCCGATTCACATGTTCGTTTACCGTCGAGACCGCCACGCCAAGGCGGCGGGCGACGGACTTTCGAGGCAGGCCCTCCGCGATCAGACTCAAGATCACTACTTGGCGTTCGCTGAGCAGAGTCTCGGCGTCGCCGTGAGAAATCAGATTCGCGGCCAGCGGTCCCGAATAGGCCACATCGCCTTGGTGCACTGAACGAATCGCGTCGGCGATCTGGTCTACCGGGTCGGACTTGAGCACTAGGCCGAGTGCTCCGGCTTCGATCGTTCTCACGATCGGGACCGGCTTGGTTTCGCCGGTGTGGATTAGCACGGCCGCCCCACGGTCCAAGATCTCTCTGACATTGTCTTGCGGGTCTTTGCCGTCGTGAAGCGTCAAGTCGAGCAACACCACGTCGAGTTCACCTGGCTCGGCCAGTAGTTCATCAACAGTTGCCGCGATCGCGACTAGGTCAAGGTCTGGAGCGGACTGAGCAAGTTCAGCCGCAAGTCCGCGCAATACCACCGGGTGATCGTCAACTGCCCCCACCCGGAGCTTTGATTCGGCTCCGGCCATCTTGTTCACCGCAATTCGTATAGGTCAATCACCATGGCGTCGTCGTCGCTGTCGATTACGATCGTCGATGTTTGACAGTTGGCTGCAACTTCCGCCTTGAGGCTATCGGTCTGCTGTGCCAAAAATGGCGGGTCGACCACACCGCGGACGTTGATCGAGTCGTTGCCGGCCCGAATCGTGATGGTCAACCGTTGGGTGGTTGCTTGCGCCAGTAGTGCCGTCATCAGGCAGTGAACCTGCGCCGGCCACGGCGTCGGTGTATTAGATCGAACTGTCACCACGGCTCCACGCCGCCGGGCCTCATCTAGCGCGTGCCGCACCTGGGGCGGCCACGCACCCGGTTGCTCAAGTTCGTCGCGAACTCGCGCCGCAAGCACCGCCGCTTCGCGTTTCACCTCCGGGTCGTTCAGATCCAAATCGTCCGCGGCTGACGCCAAGAACGCGCCCAAGTCTTCGCCGAGTCGATCGGCCTGCTCGTCTTGGGCGATTGCGTGAACTTCGGCCAGCAGCGCCTGCGCCCGGGAGTGTCGAGCGTCGTCGAACGCCAGCGTGGTGCTGCGCCACGCCCGCAACAGCGTCTGGGCTACCAGCACACCTGCGAGGGTGAAGAACACCGGCTGCAAGATGGCGCCGAGGGTATCGCTGGGGGAGATCGTCGGGTCGTTCATCGCCACCCAGGTGGAGCTGGCCGAAATAGCCGCGGCGGTTGCTAGCGGCCACGCGGCCGGCAGGCTGGCAGCCATAGCGATGGCGACGTTTCCGGTGAGCCCAACCGACCAGCCCCGAAAGCCGAGTAGCGCGCCATCGCCAGCGTTCAGCAAGGCGATCACATTGAGCATTGGTGCGGCGATCAGGTTCAGTGCGCCCACTGGATGTACCCAGGGGGTTCCGGCAGCGCTGACGACCGCAACGGCCAATGCAGTCGCGATCAGCGCCACCGAGAGCGTCACTGCCTTCGAACCATCGTCCAAGCCGTAGAAAAGCACTAGGTACCAAGAGGCGAGAATCAGCGGCAGCACGAACAGGGCGACTAGTTGTCGTGGGCGACCCACCATGTCGCGAAGGGCGTCGTGCAGTCCATTCTCGGGGCGTGGATACCAGTTGAGGCCGATTTCGGTTCCGGCGAACGGTGCGGTGCTCAGCGAAACGGTGCCGCCGACCTCTTGCATCCGGCCATTGATCGAATTGGTCAACCCGAACCCGGCCCGAGTGTCGGTGCTCATCCCGGGCCCGTCGTCGCGGACCTTCACCCAGACACCCTTGCGGTTCGTCTGAACGTGCACGGTGACATTGCTGCCGGGGGCGTGGCGCAAAGTGTTTCGAAGCGCTTCGGCCGTGGCGCCGACGATGGCGTCCTCGACCAGTTCTGGCAGTTGTGACGCTGTCCCAGAAGTGCGCAGGGTCGCCGAAGGGTGTGTGGCGACTAGGCGGTCCAGTCGCTCGAGCAATCCGCCCGGTGTTAGTTCTTGGCTCATACTTCGTCGTGTCCTAAGCGGATCGCTTGGGCGGCCTCGGCGCAAGCCTGGCGCACTGCGGCTACGTCCGGGATGGACTCTCGCGTCACGCTCGTCAGCGCAGGGATGGTGACGTCGTGCATCTTAAGTTCGGCCTCGCGTCTGGCTCGAATACGTGAGAGTGCGCGCGCCTGGTCAACCTCGGCTTCCAATCGTTCGGCACGGGCGGTATCGGCTCGGTGGCTGCCAACGACGACCATCGCAGTAGCGAACGAGATGGCGATCACCGCTGGTGCTACCTGGACGACCTCGTCGATTGCGATCCGCACATCCTCCGGATCCAACACCTGGTGGGTTAGAACGTACAGAGTTAGCGTCGTTCCGGCTGCCAGTAAGGCCGCGCGAAGTCTGAGGGTCACCGCGAAGGAGATTGACGCCAAGATCGTGTAAGCGAACGCTGGGCTGGCGTCGGTGCCGGTACCGCCGCCGGCGGCTCCTTCAACAGCGACCGCGAGCAGACCTAGAACTGCGAAAGCCACCCCGGTGCGCCAAGTGGTGATTCCGATCGATGTTGACACCACGGTTGCCACGGTCAACAGCACGCCGAGTAGTTGGATGAGCGTGCCGTGACCGGAGCCCACGTGGGCGATCAGTGAAGTTGTCAACGGAATCACATGAGCTGCCGACATGATCAGCAAGATCAGCAACGGGAAGTGCCGCAACTGTGGCAACAGTTTTGGCGCTGCTACCTGGTCAGGCATTCATCTCTCCTTGCGCCAGTGGAGAAACTAAGAACGCCCGGCCCTTGTTGTTGACTCGGGTCAGCACCACGGTCGCTTCGTTCGATCCAGTGAGGGCGAACTCTTTAATCAACTGTTCGGGCACGGCCGTGACCCCTCGCTTCTTGATTGTTAGCGTTCCGACGTCGCGCGCTTTCAGGGCGGCCTTCAGTTGTTTGGGGCGAAACGGTATTTCGTCTAGTACTTCAAAGCAGCGCCCGAGCGGTCCGCGATAAGGCGCAGCACAGGTGATCCAAGCGATTTTCGGGTCCAGCAGAACGCCTTCGACTTCAGCGGCCAGTTCGGCGACCAAACCAGCGCGAATCACCGCGTCGTCGGGTTCAATCAGAAACCGGTTCGGGGCGCCCACCGAGGGGATTGCTTGCCGGTCGCTCAAACTGGCGCCCGCTGGCAAGACGATGGCTCGGCGCGTGGGCGAAAGCCCAAAACCTGCCCCCCAAAGACACGCTTCGACAAGGTCGCCGTGCTCGCTAACCCATTCGGCGCCGACGCCGACTGGAATGTCGCTGTGGGCGATCCCGGGCATCACCTTCGCCACCGCTCTGTCTTCGAGAAGTTCGGTGACGAACTGCCAGGACGGGACTAGGGCGTCAAGACTGAAAGTTCGACCGCGGCCGTCGCGTCGGGCCGGGTCGACAAAGGGCACCTCGTCGGCTCGGAGGTCAACGGCGGTCGCATCGCCGATCTCAACCGTTCCGGTCAAGTTGGCCGCGGCAAGGTTCGCGCGGGCGATTGCGGCGCGGACCGGATCTTGTTCGATGCCGCGGACTTTGAGGCCGGCGGCAGCGAACGCGATTAGGTCGCCGCCGATGCCGCAGCCAAGGTCGACAACCTCAGTGACGCCGAGTTCGACGAGTCGCCTGGCGCGATGAGCGGCGACCGCCTGGCGCGTGGATTGTTCTAGGGCGTCTGGGGTGTACCAAAGCCGGTCGGCTAAGTCGCCGAACTTTCCGACCGCTTTTCGCCGCAGTTGAGTTTGGGTCAGTGCCGCTGCGACGAGTTCGGCCGGATAGTCGGCCCGCAGCCGAGTTCCTAGGCCGAGTTGGGTTTCGCTTGGCGCGCACTGGGCGATTTCACGCATTAACTTCGCACCGCGCTCACTTAGCAGCAGTTCGAAGGTCGCCGAGTCCACACCCGAAGTCTGCCCTAGATCCCCGCAGAGATCGCGTAATTTCGAATGTGCCTTAGCACTCGGTTGGGTGGAGTGCCAGCCGGTGCTAGGCTGAACATTGGCACTCTGAAGTTACGAGTGCCAACTATTCGTGTTCTCCATCCGAAAGGGGAGGTCGACAAGTGTCGGTCACCATCAAGCCACTCGAAGATCGCATCGTCATCAAGGCCGCCGAAGCCGAGCAGACCACCGCGTCGGGCCTAGTTATCCCCGACACCGCCAAGGAAAAGCCGCAAGAGGGCGTCGTTGTCGCCGTCGGTCCAGGTCGCGTGAGCGATTCCGGCCAGCGCATCGCGGTTGACGTTGCCGTGGGCGATCGCGTCCTGTTCAGCAAGTACGGCGGAACCGAACTCAAGCACGGCGGCGAGGAGTACTTGATCCTCAACGCGCGCGACGTCCTCGCCGTTTTGGCCTGATCGGATTTAGCCAATGGCGAAAATTCTAGAATTTGACGAGGAAGCGCGTCGCGCCCTCGAACGCGGTGTCGACAAGCTCGCCGACACGGTCAAGGTCACCCTCGGCCCCAAGGGTCGTTACGTCGTCCTAGACAAGAAGTGGGGCGCTCCAACGATCACGAACGACGGTGTTTCCGTTGCGCGTGAAATCGAATTGGACGACCCGTTCGAAAACCTTGGCGCCCAGTTGGCCAAGGAAGTTGCCACCAAGACCAACGACATCGCTGGTGACGGCACCACGACCGCCACGGTGCTCGCTCAGGCGATGGTCCACGAGGGTCTGCGGGCAGTTGCTGCCGGCGCGAACCCGGTTGGACTGAAGAAGGGCATCGAGGCTGCGGTTGCTGCCGTCGAGACCGAACTTCACGGCCGCGCGCGCGAAGTCGCTTCGGTTGCCGAAATGGCGTCGGTTGCGACTGTTTCGAGTCGCGACGCGGTTATCGGCGAGCTCATCGCTGAGGCGTTCGACAAGGTAGGCAAGGACGGCGTCATCACCGTCGAAGAGTCCAACACGATGGGCACCGACCTCGAATTCACCGAGGGCATGCAGTTCGACAAGGGTTACTTGTCGCCGTACATGGTCACCGACACCGAGCGGATGGAGTCGGTCCTCGACGATCCGTACATCCTGGTCAACCAGGGCAAGATCTCGGCGGTCTCGGAATTGCTGCCGCTGCTGGAGAAGGTCGTAGAGGCTGGCAAGGCGCTGTTCATCATCGCCGAAGACGTTGAGGGCGAAGCGCTTTCGACGATCGTGGTCAACAAGATCCGCGGCACCTTCACCTCGGTTGCGGTCAAGGCCCCGGCCTTCGGTGATCGCCGCAAGGCGATGCTGCAAGACATCGCCATCTTGACCGGCGCAACCGTCGTCACCCCCGACGTCGGTTTGAAGCTCGATCAGGTCGGTCTTGAAGTGCTCGGCACGGCTCGCCGTGTCGTGGTCACCAAGGACGACACCACCATCATTGACGGTGGCGGCGACGAGGCCGAGGTCGAAGGGCGTGTAGCCCAGATCAAGGCCGAGTTCGAAGCCACCGATTCGGAGTGGGACCGCGAGAAGTTGCAGGAGCGCTTGGCCAAGTTGGCCGGCGGTGTCTGCGTCGTTCGCGTCGGTGCTGCCACCGAGGTTGAACTCAAGGAGAAGAAGCACCGGATCGAGGACGCCGTCTCGGCTACTCGTGCCGCGATCGAAGAGGGCATCGTCCCCGGCGGTGGCTCGGCGCTGGTTCACGCAGTTGGCGTCCTAAACGACGACCTCGGCCTGACCGGTGACGAAGCCTTCGGTGTTCGGATCGTCCGCAAGGGTGCTGACGCTCCGCTGGAGTGGATCGCCCGCAACGGCGGCGAGTCCGGTGAGGTCGTAGTGGCTAAGGTTCGCGAGACGGGCCAGGGCTACAACGCCGCCACCGGCGAATACGGTGACCTGCTTGAGCAGGGCATCCTCGACCCGGTAAAGGTGACTCGTTCGGCGCTGGCGAACGCCGCCTCGATCGCAGCGATGTTGCTGACGACCGAAACCCTCGTGGTCGACAAGCCGGTTGAAGAGGCCGACGCGCACGCCGGTCACAACCACTGACCGAAAAGTAAACCGAATGCCCCAAGCGACCAAGGTCGCTTGGGGCATTCGCGTTAATTGACTTGGGAGTGACTATCCGGTGATGGTCACTTTCAACTTTTTGGTGGCGCTCGCTGCCGTAAAGGCGTTGCCTAGATAGGTCACCTTGGCCGTTTTTGCCACGGGCTTGGTCGATTTCGAGACCTTGATCTTGATCGTTGCGCTCGAGTTCTTCAGTTGGACCGTTTTTGTTTTTCCGGCGAACGTGACCCGAATCTTTCCGGTCGGCTTAACCGAAGGGTTGGAGACCCAAATCTTGAAGACCGCTACTTTGCCGCGCTTTACCTTTGTTTTGGCCGCCTTGGCCTTCACGGTCGCTTTGGCCTTGGCCACTTGAACCTTGGTCGTTGTGGCCGAGGGCGAGAACTTTCCAGCAACTCCTGAGTAGGAGATGGCCACGGTTTTGGTGCCAGGTGTCAAGGACTTGGCTGGCAATGCGACGCTGGCCTGACCGTTCGACAAGTTGCCGGTGATTCGCTTGTTCCCGGCCGTGACCGTCACCGTTCCTGTGGCGCTGGGAGTAACCGTCACCTGCAGTTTTGCTGGCAAGCCATAAACCTGTTTGATTGCTGGTGCCGAGATCGAGGTCGCGGCCGGCTCGGGATCGGCTTCTTCGACCGGGGTGAGCACGAACCCACGACTGCCGTCGGCAGTGCTGGCGGTTCCAACGATCTGCCCCGAAGCGTTGATGTCGGCCGCCGATTGCAGGGAAACGCCTGCTGGCAAGTCGACCACACGCTCGTTTAGGTTGACTACGCCGTGGTCATCCCAAGCGATGGCCGCGCCACCGAACGAAGTGTTTGCGGCGAACTTTGAGGCGTACCCGACAACGACATCGTCGGCGCCGGCCGCAGCCGAGGTGTGGGTGTAGTCGGCGATCGTGGGGGCAGGCAGAACACTGGGTTCATCCTGGGCATCCCAACGGATTGCGGTCTGAAGTCCGTTGATCGTCGCGCTGCCGAGCACTTCACCCTCAGCGGTGAACTGGGTGACGCTCGGACTTTTCGCATCCGCCGGTAGTGCTAGGAGTTTTCCGTCAGTGCCATTACGCCAGATGGCGGCGTATGAGTGGGCATGGAAGTGGTCGTTGTGTGGGACGTTCACGCGCGCTGACCCCGCGATGTCACCAGTGTTTGAGAT
>JAPXRA010000046.1:0-9868 GCA_033813795.1 Aeromicrobium sp.
GGTCGGACCGCCTCGCGAAAGCGACAGCATCAACAGGTTGTCTTGGTATTCAGAGTGGATCGACCACTTGGAGTGCGGCGTCAGGTAGCGCACCGTGATTTCGCGCTCGCCGTTGTCGCCCAAACGTGGACCACCGAACAGTTTGTGCATTTCCAGCGGTGGACGATAGATCGGCATCGCCTCACCCAGGTCACGCATCCAGTCGTGGTCGAGGAAGAAGTGCATCCGACCAGTCAGGGTGTGCCACGGCTTGAGCCGTTCGACGTTGAGGGTGAACGGGGCGTAGCGGCGGCCGCCGGTTTCTGAACCGGACCACTCTGGCGAGGTGATCACCGGCACCGGCGCGGCCTGAGTCTGGGCGAAAGTAATCCGCTTTTCCTCAGAGCCTTCAGCCAGGTCGGCCATCTTCTTGCCGACGCGCTTTTCCAGCGTGTGGAAACCTTGCGTCGCCAGTTCACCGTTGGTGGTGCCGGACAAGGTCAAGATCGCTTCGGCGAACTTCGAATCGGTGTCGATCGCCGGGCGGCCAGCGGCCGGACCAGAGTCGTAAACGCCACCGGCCTCAGCCAAGATCTTGAGCGCCTCGGTCAAATCGAAGGTGACGTTCTTGACGCCGAAACCAAGCCGGTCAGCCAGGGGTCCGATCGTGGCGATCTTGTCGCCAACGGCGGTGTAGTCGCGTTCGATCATCTGCAGAACCGGCATGGTCTTGCCTGGGATCGGTTCGACGTCGCCACGCTTCCAGTCCAGCACCACGCCGCCGGGCTGCGAGGTTTCGCCCGGGGTGTCGTGCTGCATCGGCACCGCGACGATGTCCTTTCGAACACCAAGGTGCGTCTTGGCCAACTCAGAAACCTTCTTGGCCATGAGTTGGAACATCTGGAAGTCGGTCTTGGCCTCCCACGGCGGGGTGATCGCCGGGGTGAACGCGTGCACGAACGGGTGCATATCGGTCGAGGACAAGTCGTGCTTCTCGTACCAAGTGGCCGCCGGGAAGACGATGTCAGACAGCAGCGTCGTCGACGTCATCCGGAAGTCCGCCGAGATCAACAGGTCCAATTTGCCTTCGGGTGCTTGATCGCGCCACTTCACGTCAGTTGGGCGAACCGCCGGCTCACCGTCGACCGCAGTCGCGTTGGAATGCGTGCCGAGCAGGTGCTTGAGGAAGTACTCATTGCCCTTGGCCGAGGAGCCGAACAAGTTCGACCGCCACAGCGTCAGAGTGCGCGGCCAGTTCTCCGGTGCGTCAACATCTTCGACGGCGAACTGCAAGTCGCCGGACTTGAGTTGTTGGACGACGTAGTCGTTGACGTCGGTTGCAGTGCCAGCCGCAACCGCTGCCTCGGCCTCATCGGCCACGTCAAGCGGGTTGCGGTTGAACTGCGGGTAGAACGGCATCCAGCCCAATCGCGTCGATTGCGCAATCGTGTCGGCGGTGTGCATATCGGCCAAGTGGCCTTCAGCCAACGGCGACGCCAAGGCGTCCGCGCGGTAGCCGTCGGTACGCCACTGATCGGTGTGCATGTACCAGTAGGCGGTACCGATCATGGTGCGCGGCGGACGCGACCAGTCGAGGTTGTTCGCCAGCGAAATCCAGCCGGTGATCGGGCGACACTTCTCCTGTCCGACGTAGTGCGCCCAGCCGCCGCCGTTTCGGCCCATGGCGCCGGTCAGCAACAGCAGCGACAAGATGGCGCGGTAGGTGGCGTCGGCGTGGAACCACTGGCAAACGCCAGCGCCCAAAATGATCATCGACCGGCCGCCAGATTCCTCGGAGTTCTTGGCGAACTCCCGGGCGATCCGGATGCACGCTTCGGCCGGAACACTGGTGATCTCGGCCTGCCACGCCGGGGTGTACGGGCGCGAAGCATCTTCGTAGTCTTCGGGCCACTCCCCCGGCAGGTCTGGGCGCGAAACGCCATGCTGCGCGAGCATCAGGTCGAACACGGTGGTGACGAGCTTGCCGCCGACCCGCGTCACCGGGACGCCGCGGCGCAGCACCTCGCCGTCACCGGAAAGCCCGGCGAACGAGGGCAGCAAGACCTCGGTGGACTCTTCGGCGACTTTGCCGTCGCGCAGCGACAACGCCGGGATGACGCCCTCAAGGTCGAGGTTCCACTTGCCTTCACCCGAATCGGCGTACCTAAAGCCCATCGAGCCGTTCGGCACGACCGGCTCACCTGTGGCCGCGTTGAGCAGCACCGTCTTCCACGAGTCTTCGGTGGCGGTTTCGCCTAGGTCGGCCGCGGTCAAGAACTTGCCTGGCACCAGTCCGCCGTGTTCTTCATTCTCGACCAAGGTGATCAGGAACGGCAGATCGGTGTACTGGCGCACGTATTCGACGAAGAACGGCACCCGACGGTCGACGAAGTTCTCCTTGAGCACGACGTGCGTCATCGCCATCGCGAGCGCCGCGTCGGTGCCAGCTTGGGCTGGCAGCCACTCGTCGGCGAACTTCGTGTTGTCCGCGTAGTCGGGGCTGATCGTGACGACCTTGGTACCGCGGTAGCGAACTTCGGCCATCCAGTGCGCGTCTGGCGTACGAGTGACCGGGACGTTCGAGCCCCACATCATCAGATAGGTCGCGTCCCACCAGTCGCCGGACTCGGGCACGTCAGTCTGGTCGCCGAACACCTGCGGGCTCGCCACCGGCAAGTCGGCGTACCAGTCGTAGAAGGAGGTCATCGCGCCACCGAGCAGGTGGGTGAACCGGGCGCCGACAGCGTGCGAAACCATCGACATCGCCGGAATCGGGCTGAACGTCGCGATTCGGTCGGGGCCGTGTTCCTTGATCGTGTGAACCTGGGCAGCCGCAGCCATTTCGATGGCTTCGTTCCAGTTCGACCGAACGAAACCACCCTTGCCGCGAGCCTGCTGGTAGCGACGCCGGCGTTCGGGGTCGCCGACCACGTCGGCCCAAGCGAGCACTGGGTCGCCGAGGCGCTGCTTGGCCTCGCGGTACATGTCCAACAAGACGCCACGCGCGTACGGGTAACGCACCCGCGTCGGCGAGTAGGTGTACCAAGAGAACGCCGCGCCACGCGGGCAGCCGCGCGGTTCGTATTCGGGACGGTCTGGCCCCACCGACGGGTAGTCGGTCTGCTGCGACTCCCACGTGATGATGCCGTCTTTTACGTAGACCTTCCACGAGCACGAACCGGTGCAGTTCACGCCGTGCGTGGAACGCACTACTTTGTCGTGACTCCACCTATCTCGATAGAAGACATCACCTTGGCGTCCTCCCTCGCGAAAGACGGCACGGCCGTCGTCGGTTTCATCCCATCGTGTGAAGAAGCGGCCTGCCTTGAGCAGTACGTCAGCAGCCGGTCCATCGAGCCCAGTCGACATGCTCCCCACCTAAGCCCCCAATGGGGGTCACATGCAAGCAAGGCAAACCTGATCTTGGCGAGTGTCATGATGGCCAAGTGACAACGACGCACGCGATCTTGTTGGCCGGCGGCCGAGCCAGTCGACTCGGAGGCATCGACAAGCTACTTTTGCAAATTGGCGGCCAAACCGTACTTGAACGCGCAGTTGCGTCAGCTGCTCACCTGAGTCAGGTCGCAATTGTCGGCCCCGAACGTGATCTCAAATTCGTCCGTGAGGTCATTTGGACGCGCGAAGACCCCCCTTTTTCGGGCCCGGCCAGCGCCATCGCGGCCGGCTTTGGCGCACTCAAACCGGCCGGTGAAGACGAGATCCTTGTGCTGCCGAGTGACTTAGTTCACCCCGGACAGGTCGTCCACGCGCTTGCGGGCGCGCCGGGCAACTGCATTGCGGTCGACCCGGACGGGTTTCGCCAGTGGGCCTGCTGCAAGGTTTTGGCCGCAGACCTATCCGCCGCGCTCACCGCTACCGACGGACTTGCTGATGCGTCCATTCGAAAACTCCTGACCGCGATCGAGTTCCACGAAGTCGCAGTCAGCACCCGAACTTGCGCCGATCTAGATACCCCAGCCGATGTAAAGGAGCACATCGATGTCCAATGATGAACTACTCGCCAAATGGTGGAAGTCGCTGAGCGAAGCACTCGGCGTCGAGTCCGAGGCCGACATCCAGGCCCTGCTGGACTTGGCTGGCGTCGCCGCCCACTCGATCGTGCGACCGGCGGCACCGCTGACCACCTTCCTCGTCGGCTACGCCGCCGGAGTCGGCTCGCAAAGTCTGGCCGAACTCATTGACCAAGCCGAGGCGGCGGCCGAGGATTTCGAGTGAGCGAACCGTCTTGGGACGAGGCTCGAACAATCGCGGTTGCCGCGGCCAAGGCCAGCGAACCAGTCTCGACCCGGTTCGCTGAGGCGCTAGGTGCAACTTGCGCAGTCGACGTATTGGCATTGGCCCCATTGCCGCACGCCCCGACGTCAGCCATGGACGGTTGGGCAGTAGCCGGCGATGGTCCGTGGCATTTGGTGGAACCGACCGCTCAACTCGCCGATGGCAATGCCCAAGTGATTGTCACCGGTGGCGTGCCGCCAGCCGGTTGCACCGCGGTGCTGCAACGTGAACACGGCGAGGTCGCCGGCACACAACTTCTTGGCCCCACCCCCGAGGCGAACCGACACATCCGCCCCGCAGGCCAAGAGGCCCGGCCCGGCGATGTGCTGGTTGCGGCCGGGTCAGAGTTGAGACCAACGGACCTAGCGTTGATCGCCAACACCGGTCACGACTCGGTGGTGGTGCGTACCCGACCGCGGGTGCATCTCGTGGTGACCGGCGACGAGTTGCAGACCGCGGGGATCCCGGTGCCCGGCCGAGTCCGCGACGTAATGACACCGATGTTGCCGCCGCTGCTTGTCGCGCTCGGGGCACAGGTTTCCTCAGTTGTTCACGTAAGCGACGACGCCGATTTGGTGGCGGCCGAGGCCGGTAACGACTTCGACCTGCTGATCAGTGCGGGCGGCACCGGCCAGTCTGCGGCAGATCCGATCGCCCGCGCTTGGCAGAAACTCGACGCCGAGATCAAGTTCCGCGGGGTCGATATGCGCCCCGGACACCCGGTTTCACTCGCAGTCTTGCCAGATGGCAGGCCGTGGTTGGCCTTGCCTGGCAACCCGTTGGCCGCAGTCTTGACCGCGCTTTCCTTTGTCCCTGCGCTGGTGGCCGGCCATTGCGGGCGTGAACTGCTGCCGCTTGCCGAGTTCGGGGCCGGCGAGGAGTTCAAGGCCCGCGCCGGTGCCACCTTGATCCCGGTGAACCTCGGCCCAAACGGTCTGGTCCCGGCCGGGCCGCACCGCTCGAACCAGTTGCGCGGATTGGCCTCAGCACAGTTTGTTGCGGTGATTCCAGCCGCCGGAGCCGGCCCCGCAGATTCGATCCGAGTGCTGCCGCGCACTTGGTGACCCAGCACCGCCTGCTCGAACACTCACGGGCATAATTGGCAAAAATCCAGACTCCCACGGAAAAGAGATCCCGTGCGCAATCCTCGTGCCTTCCTTCGTCCATTGGCTGTTGGAGCCCCGACCCCGAGCGCGGACGTGCCGTTCCGCCCGAGCCGGATGATCCACTTCTTCGACCCCAGCAACGAGAAGATGGCGGCCAAGGTGCCCGCCATCGCCGGCCAAGTCGACATCATCTTGGGCAACCTCGAAGACGCGGTCAAGACCGAAAAGAAGGAAGCGGCCCGTCAGGGACTCGTCGACATCGCCAAGGCGACTGACTTTGGCGACACCCAGCTTTGGACCCGGGTCAACAGCCTCGACTCGCCGTGGGTGCTCGACGACCTGATCACCTTGGTGACCGAGATCGGCGACAAGCTTGATGTGATCATGGTGCCGAAGGTTGAAGGCCCGCAAGACATCCACTACGTCGACCGGATTCTGGCTCAACTCGAGGCCCGCGCCGGCCTTGACCGCCAGATCCTCGTCCACGCGATCTTGGAGACCGCCGAAGGCGTCGCCAACGTCGAAGAAATCGCCGCGGCCAGCCCGCGCATGCAGGGCATCAGCTTGGGCCCGGCCGACTTGGCTGCCAGCCGCCGGATGAAGACCACCCGTGTTGGCGGCGGTCACCCCGGCTACCTCGTGCGCCAAGACCCCACCGGTGAGGATCTCACCGTCGGTCGACAGACCTACCAACAGGACCTGTGGCACTACACGATTTCGCGCATGGTCGACGCTTGCGCGATGAACGACATCTTGCCGTTCTACGGCCCGTTCGGTGACATCAAGGACGTCGTGGCTTGTGAGGACCAATTCCGCAACGCCTTCTTGCTTGGCTGCGTGGGCGCGTGGAGCCTGCACCCGGTACAGATCGAAATCGCCAAACGCGTCTTCTCCCCCAGCCCGGCCGACGTCGCCCACGCCAAGCGCGTGGTCGAAGCCATGGGCGACGGCTCTGGCGCGGTGATGATCGACGGCAAGATGGAAGACGACGCCTCCTGCAAGCAGTGCCTGGTGATGCTCGACCTGGCCAAGTCGCTGGCCGAGCGTGACCCCGAACTGGCCGCGGCCTACGACCTCTGAGGAACAACTGATGACTGATATTCGTCCCCGTCGCTCTGTCCTTTACATGCCCGGCGCCAACGAGCGCGCCCTGGAGAAGGCAAAGTCGATTGACGCCGACGCGCTGATCCTCGACCTCGAGGATTCGGTCGCGCCCGACGCCAAGGAACAGGGCCGCGCCAATGTGGTCGCGGCAGTCAAATCCGGCGAATACGGCCGGCGCGAACTGGCGATCCGAGTCAACTCGATCGGCACGAAGTGGCACGACGACGACGTTGCTGCGGCCGCAGCCGCTGGCCCGGACGCGATCTTGGTTCCCAAGGTTGAGTCGGCCGAACAGGTGCTGGCTTTGGTTGCTGCGATCGAGGCCGCTGGCGCCCCGGCCCACACCCAACTGTGGGCGATGATCGAGACGCCGAAGGCACTGCTGCACGCCGAGGAGATCGCGGCCGCGCACGAGCGCCTCACCGTGATCGTGATGGGCACCAACGACATCGTCAACGAGACCTACGGCCTGCACGTTGCTGGGCGCAACCCGGTCGTTTTGACCTCGCTCTCGTGGACGCTGTTGGCCGTTCGCGCCGCGGGCAAGGTCATCATCGACGGCGTCTACAACAACGTGAAGGACCCCGAAGGATTCGACGCCGAGGCGCGGCAGGGTCGCGAGATGGGCTTTGACGGCAAGACCTTGATTCACCCCTCGCAGGTCGAGCCGGCGAACGTGGCGTTCAGCCCGTCTGAGGCCGACATCGAACGTGCACGCGAGATGATCTCAACGTTTGAAGAAGCAATGGCCGCCGGTTCTGGCGTGGTGACGTTCAACGGCAAAATGGTTGAAGAACTGCACATCCGCGACGCGAAGCGCATCTTGGCTTTTGCCGAGGCGTTGAGCAACTGAGGTCAGCGCCGCGGGCCGATCCCCCACACCCGAGTTTGCAGCACTCGTAACCGACGGATCGCCTGCCGGCGACGCTTGGCGTTAGCCAACACAACGAGTCGATCCAAATCTGGATCGACTCGTTGTTCGTTTGATGCCGCTTCCATCGGTGCCCTCCCTGACAAATCGCCAGCCAAGAGCCACTAGGAACCGGTCTGATACATCTCAGTCCACGTCCAAGAGATCGTCTAGGGCCGCTTTGGGCACCCCGCCAGCCAACAACAGATCGGCGGCCAGGCTGCGGACCTGGGCCGCTACCGAAGCGGTGTTGACGGTCAACTCCTGCGCCATCGAACCGATCGCGGTGTTGGAGGCGTCCACGAGCCGACTGTTGGCGCCTTCAAGGGCGGTGGAGGTGGCGAACTCGTCGGCGTAGATCTCGATCGCCTCGATCAAGATCTCGATCGACTCGGCCAAAGCCGGCGGTCCCTGTTCGCCGTGACGCAGCATCGCCGCAACTCGCCGCGCCAGAACTCGGGCGTCGCGCAGGGCGTTGTCCAGATCGTTGACGCTGGCCAGGTACCGCTCGACCTCGGCGCGCTGACTCCACCGCATCGGTGCGAGTTTGACCACTTCGGTTGCCGTGGCCGAGGTGGCTCGCAGGGCGTCAATCATCGGTTGGGTCTGCCGAGCCTGCTCGAGTGCTGCTTCGGCCAGATCCGGGTTCGCCGTCCGCATTGCTTGGGCGACCTTGCCCAGCACCTCGCCGAGGCGAGCAAGAAGGCTTTGCTGGCTCTCATCGATTTCTCTTGCGGAGTTTCGCGGCAACAAGAAGACCATCGCTAGGCCGCACATCCCGCCGACGAGTGCGTCCAAGAAGCGGGTCGCGGCCGGGTTACCTGCCCCCGGATAGGGCAGCACCGCCGCGAGCAGGAGTCCCGAGTTAATCGCTTGGGTCAGCGCAATCCCTTTTAGATTGAACAGCATCGCCACCACTGCTGTCCCGGCCGCAACTAGGGCAATCTGCCACACGCCGCGGCCGATCAACTGGATCAACAGTTCGCCAACTAGGACGCCGAAAGCGACCCCCAAGACCATCTCGAACACGATCCGCTGGCGTTGTCCGGCTCCGGCAGTCAGTGCGATCACGGCCGCGATCGGAGCAAAAAACGGCTGCGGGTGGCCGAAGCCGTAGCGAGCGATCGCATAGGCGCCGCCAGTGGCCAGGGCGAGCCGAATGAGTAGTCGCCAACTGCGTCGGATGCGGCCGATTCGGTCGGCGAAGGAGGCTTCAGAACGAGGCAGTGGCCGCCAGCGAAACGGCAGCTGCCCAAACTGATTCACCGGTGAAGACCGCTCTGGCTTTCCTCGGCTGCGCCAAGGCGGCGGTCACTGGTCATTTGAGCAGGCGGCGCAGCACGATGATGCCGACCAAGACTCCTGCGGTCTTGGTCACCACCGGGACGATGTTTTCGTAGCGCGGGCCGGTCTCGGGGTCAACAAAGTGAGCTTTCACGCGGTCGACTTGGCGCTGCATGATGTTGGCCGGTTTGACCCGATCGACAAGTTCGTCGATGGTGTCGCTGAGTCGATCGCGGATCTGTTCGATCTCATCGACGATCTCGTCGGGGGTTTCGACGGGTCGGTTCGACTTCGCAGATGCCACGGGAGTGCCTTCCTTGCGCTTGCAGTGTGTTGTCAGGATAGTGCCCATGACGACTCGATTGCAGACCGGCGACACCGCGCCCGATTTCACCTTGCCTTCCGACGACGGCCGCGAGGTCAGTTTGGCTGATTTTCGTGGCCAGCGGGTGATCGTCTACTTCTACCCAGCGGCGATGACGCCGGGCTGCACGAAGCAGGCGTGCGACTTTTCCGATTCGATCGACCGGCTCAAGGCCGAGGGTTTCGAAGTCTTGGGCATCAGCGGTGACAAGCCAGAGAAGCTGGCGAAGTTCCGCGAGCGCGACTCGTTGACGATCACTCTGCTGTCGGACCCGGAAAAGGAAGTGCTCGAGGCATACGGAGCGTTCGGTGAAAAGAAGCTCTACGGCAAGGTCGTCCAGGGCGTAATCCGATCGACTTTCGTGATCGATCCGGAGGGCAAAATCGAGCTGGCGCAGTACAACGTGAAGGCAACCGGACACGTGGCGAAGCTGCGCCGGGACCTAGGGCTAGACTGATCCCTGCGTTGCCGGCGTGGCGGAATTGGTAGACGCGCCAGGTTTAGGTCCTGGTGTCTTTCGGGATGTGCAGGTTCAAGTCCTGTCGCCGGCACTTTTTGTTCGCGTCCCAGGTTTCCGTTGGGGCGGTGCGCTAGGTCCCAGGTTTCCGTTGGGGCGGTGCGCTAGGTCCCAGGTTTCCGTTGGGGCGGTGCGCTAGGTCCCACCGCGGCCCACTTCCTAGGACTACACCCACCGGCCATCGGGAATCTTGGGACTACACTCACCGGGCTCACGGCCACCCAGCCGGCCCCCACCGCGACGGTGCCTCAGGTCCTAGGTTTCCGTGGGGGCGGTGCGCTAGGTCCCACCGCGGCCCACTTCCTGGG
>JAPXRA010000047.1:0-9831 GCA_033813795.1 Aeromicrobium sp.
GTGCGCCAGAACGGTCTCGGAAACTTCCCGATACTCGATTCCAAGGTCCTCGATGCTCGGGCTGTTATCAGCTTCGAAGGTGACCCCCAGGTTGTTTTCGATGTATTCCTTCGTCAAGCCGAACCTTGGTCCGAGTACCCGGACGGCCAAATCGGGTAAGGGGTGAGTCGGCACCCGCCACCGCCGTCGATCCTGCTCGCGAACTATCCGAGCCATCTGCAGGAATGAAACCATTTCCCGCCGGGTCAGGAGGTACCGTCCGTGCGCGGCTGGGCGTTCGGCCGCGCGCAGATGGGCCAAGGATTAGGCCGGGGTTGATCGTCACCAGTGACCACCGGTCTTGTTCGGCTTGAGCTGCCCAAGCGAGCTTTTCGGCTTGAGTTTTGGCGTACGAGTACGGCTCATTGTCCAGAGTGCTTGAGGTGTTGAAGGAGGCCGAAGTCAGGATGCCGCCTGGCAGTTCGGCGGCCTCGCGGTAGTTGCCACTGACTGCAGCGAGCGAGGAGGTGAGCACCAGTCGTTGGACTGAACCGGCCTAGTTGACCGCCTCAATGACGTGTTTGCTGCCGAGCAAAGCCGGTTCTACTACGTCCTTTACTGGGTCGGTCATTTGCTCCTCGGTCAGGAACGGGCTCGCCACGTGCAAGACCACGTCTGCGCCTTGGCAAGCTTCGTCAAAAGCACCGGGCGTCAGCAGATCGGCCTCGTACAGTTCGAGCGTTCCAGCTGTGCCGTTCGCCAGCGACCGCAAGGGGTGAACCTTTGCAAGGTCTTGGAACGAGCGCACGCTGCCGCGTACGGCGTAGCCAGCTTCGAGCAAAGTCGCGACAACGTGACTGCCGAGGAATCCGGTTGCACCGGTAACGACGGCGGTCGGCATGCCTGAGGTCAAATCGATTGCCCTATCTGTCTTGAGTTTCTTGCCAGGACTGGTCATGCGCGAGAACAGTTTCGGCAACCGAGCGGTAGCGGATCTGCAGGTCGTCGACGCTGCGGTGGTTATCGACCGCGAAGGTGATGCCTAGGTGCTTTCGAATGTAGTCCTGGCTAAGCCCAAACCTCGGGCCAAGCAGTCGTACGGCGAAGTCCGGCACCTGGTGGATCGGAACCCCGAAGCGACCAGTGGTGTGCTTGCGAACGATTCTGGCCATCTGCAGGAACGAGACCATCTGGTCTCGGGCCAGGATGTAGCGGCCACTAGCGGACTCGATTTCGGCGGCCCGCAGATGTGCCAAGGCGACATCTCGCACATCAACCACGGTGAACGAAAAGTTTGGTGCGCCCCACCAGAACTGGCCGCTGAGTAGTTCGTCGAGTAGGAACAAACTGCCCGATTGCGAGCCTGGCACGATCGTCGGGCCCAAAATCAATCCGGGGTTGATCGTGACCAGTGTCCAGCGATCTTGCTTCTGGTTCTCCTCCCACGCTAGTTCTTCGGCATAGGTCTTGGCGTAGTGGTAAGGATTGTTTTCCAGGGTGCTGGTGGAGTTGAACTGCGTTTCGTTCAGGGTGCCATTCATTTGCTCGGCCACGTCCGAATAGTCGCCGAAGATCGCGCCGACGGTCGAGGTAAGCACGAGCCGGCGAACCGTCTCGGCGGAGTTCACCGCGTCGATCACGTGCTGTGTGCCAAGTCGGGCCGGTTCGAATACCTCAGCCACCGGATCGGTGATCTGTTCAATCATCAGGAATGGACTGGCAACGTGGAAGACAACCTCGGCGCCTTGGCAAGCTGAGTCGAATGCACCAGGGGTCAATAGGTCGGCCTCGAAAAGTTCTAAGTTTCCGGGGTGCTTGGCGGCCAGTGCTTCGAGTGGTTCGATCTTGGAACGGTTCTGCACCGAGCGCACACTGCCTCGGACCGTGTAGCCGGCCGCCAGCAAGGTCTCGACAACATGGCTACCGACGAAGCCGGTAGCACCGGTTACCACGGCAATAGGGGCTACTTGCGCCAACTGTCATCCTCCAATGGGTCGGGCGTGGCCAAATGGCGACCAGCGTGACGTGGCAAGAGCCACGCAACGATCAGACCAGGGACGGCCCAAAGTGCCATCACCAAGAGTGCAGTCTCAGGTCTACCGATGGCGAGTTGGACGGTCAGCACGACCGCGACTCCGCCCAAGTTTCCAGCCATTAGTAACAAGCCTGTAGCGGTGCCAGCCAATGCCGGACCGACGTGGACTTCGGACCAATCCAAGACCACTGGCAGCGTCCCCATCAAGGTGAAGCCGACCAAGATCAGACCCGCGTAAATCAGCCAGGTCGGCTGGACGAACGCCAGCGAAACCATCACGATCGCTAGCGTTCCGGTGGCTGTCAACGCCACCGCCCGACGAGCATCAGCGGCCGCGGCCAAGTTCGGCAGAACCGCGGCGCCAACTATGCCGGCCAAAGTCATCGCAGCGATTACCGTGCCAGCTAGGTCTACATAGCCAAAGTCGACCAAGATCGAATCGAGCCAGGTGGCGATCCCGTTGTACATGCCAAAGCCGATGAACAACAAGGCGGCCATTTTCCACAACAGCCGATCAGACTTGACCCAGCCGAGCGAGGAACTGAGTAAGGCGTCCGTCGGGTGGGCGGCGAAACGCAAAGAAATGAGAACTAGCACTGCCGAGAGCACGGCGAATCCGGCGTATGCCCACAACAGGAGATCGAAGCCGCCCGCCTCAACCAGCGCCGACGAAGTCAGCACCGCAACTAGAATGCCGCCGAACTGGGCACCCGAAGCGATCGAGATCGCGGCGGTTTGTTCCTTCGGGTCGAAGTGTCGAGCGGCGATCTTGGTGGTGGCGTTCAGCACCAGTGGCTGGCCCAACGACATGATTACTTGGCCGGTCAAGATCACCGCATAGGACTCCGGTCCAAGTGCTCGAACGACGGCACCGGCGGCGGTCAAGATGGCGCCGGCGCCCAATGCTCGGACGTAATTGCGGTCCATCCAGCGGCCCGCTGGGATGGCCAAGATGACGAAGACTGCTGCATTGACCACTGCGAGGTCGCCGACGGCCCCCTCGGAAACTCCAAGGTGTTCGGCAGTTTGCGGAGTCACTGCAGCAAAGGTCAGCCACAGGATCTGAGTGGTCATCGCCAAAAGAGCGAACGCGCCCAAGGCCAACCACCTTGCACGGCGAACCGCATAGGTGTGGTTGTTTTGGCTGTTGGTGCGTGCCATATGAATCTCTCGTTCTCTGAAGCAGTCGACTCAGGCTACTGGTCTGCGAGCGTGAATTTGGGCAGAACCACATTGCAAAATCGAGAACTGCTAAGCCCGAGGTGGGCCTTTAGGTTCGGTGAAGTGACTGCCCGGTAGCGTGACCTCGATAACACCTAGCCGAGGAGCATCATGCAATACGACGCGATCGTTGTCGGCAGCGGAATCGCCGGACTGGTAGCAGCACACGAACTGACCGCGCGCGGTAAGAAGGTCGCCCTGGTAGACCAGGAAAACGCCGCCAACCTCGGCGGTCAAGCATGGTGGTCATTCGGCGGTCTGTTCTTGGTCGACTCTCCCGAACAGCGCCGGCTACGGGTGAAGGACTCGTTTGAGCAAGCCTGGAGCGACTGGCAGTCGAGCGCACAGTTCGACCGGATCGAGGATGAGGATTCTTGGGCAGTCAAGTGGGCCCGCGCCTACGTGGAGTTTGCCGCCGGTGAAAAGCGCTCGTGGATTCGCGAACACGGCATCGGCCTGACGCCGATGGTTGGTTGGGCCGAACGCGGCGACCTCAGCGCCAGCGGTCACGGAAACTCCGTGCCACGGTTCCACGTTGCCTGGGGGACCGGTACCGGCATCGTCAAACCCTTCGCCGAAAGCGCTCATCGCGCGGCTGAAGCCAAACTTTTGACCTTCCACCACCGGCATCGGGTGACTGAATTGGTTTTCACCGACGGTGCCGTGACCGGAATCCGCGGTGTGGTGCTGGCGCCCGACGACTCAGCACGCGGCGTGGCCTCGAACCGCGATGAGGTCGGCGAGTTCGAATTGTCAGCCCAGGCGGTCATCGTCACCACCGGCGGGATCGGCGGCAATCATGACCTCGTGCGCCAGAACTGGCCGGCCCGGCTGGGCACCCCGCCAAAGTCGATGGTCACCGGTGTCCCTGCCTATGTCGACGGCAGTGGGTTGACCTTGGCTTCGAATGCGGGCGCGCGACTGGTAAACAGCGACCGGATGTGGCACTACACCGAAGGTATCCAGAACTGGGATCCAGTTTGGCCAGGTCACGGCATCCGGATCTTGTCAGCCCCGTCGCCAATGTGGTTCGACGCACTGGGTCGGCGTCTGCCGGCACCGTACCTGCCCGGTTACGACACGATGGGCACCCTGCGACACCTGCGCACCACGCCCGACTTGGCCGAACACGACCACTCTTGGTTGATCCTGAACGAGCGGATCATCGCCAAGGAATTCGCGCTGTCGGGCTCTGAACAGAACCCCGACATCACCAGCGGTTCGAAGGCAGAAGTGATCAAGTCGCGTCTGGCCAAGGGTGTGCCAGGTCCGGTGCAAGCATTCATCGACCATGGCGCCGACTTCGTGGTTGCGCACAGCCTCGAAGACCTAGTCGCGAAGATGAACGCGCTTACTGACAAGCCGTTGCTGGATGCTGAACTGGTGCACAAGCAGGTCCGCGACCGCGACCTGCAGGTGTTGAACCCATTCAGTAAAGACGCGCAGGTTCAAGGCATCCACAACTCGCGCAAGCACTTGGCCGACAAGTTGAGCCGGACCGTCGCCCCGCATGAGATCCTCGACCCGGCCGCCGGTCCGCTGATCGGGATTAAGATTCACGTCTTGACCCGAAAGACGCTCGGTGGCGTACAGACCGATCTGCAAGCGCGCGCGCTTGGCCATGACGGAAACCCGGTTACGGGGTTGTACGCGGCTGGGGAAGTGGCCGGGTTCGGCGGTGGCGGACTGCACGGCTACAACGCTCTTGAAGGCACCTTCCTCGGCGGGTGTTTGTTCTCCGGGCGCGCAGCGGGTCGGGCTGCGGCGGCCGCGATTTCGTAGTCGAGTTCACTTGGCGCGAACTAGACTTCAACCATGTTCGAAACCCTGGCGATCATCGGGCTCGCCGTCGTTGGCGTTGCCCTTGCGATTTGGTGGGGAACGAGACAACTGGTGCCCGAGAAGATGACCGGATCGATCGCCACTTCTGGGATCGGGGTCGTGGCCGAGGTCTTTGACCCGGGGGCACATCGGTCGAGGCTCGAACTGGACGCCCAGAAAGAGCGAGTCAAGGTTGCGCCGTCCCCCGATGACGATGATCGGCCGGTGTTGGTGGACTTGCAGGCCAGAACCGCTAAGGTCCGACCCGGCCGAATTCAGTGACCAAGGCCGCCGTAATCGGCAGCGGCCCCAACGGGCTGGCTGCCGCGATCGAGTTAGCCCGAAACGGCATCGAGGTGACGGTGCTGGAGGCGGTCGAGCGTCCCGGCGGCGGGATGCGGACCTCCGAACTCACCTCGGCTGGCGTGTTGCACGACAACGGTTCGGCGTTTCATCCAATGGGGAAGCTTTCGCCATTCTTCGCTTCGCTCGACCTGGCCAAGCATGGCTTGAGTTGGAGTTATCCGGAAACTGATCTGGCCCACCCCTTGGACGACGGCAGAACCGCTGTGTTGTTGCCAGATCGCGCCGCTACCGCCACCTCGCTTGGTGTGGATGCAAAACCTTGGCGGGAACTGTTCTACCCCTTGGTGGACCGCGCGGCCGATTTGGTCGAAGACGTGTTGACCCCGGCGACGGAGCTGCCCAGACATCCGCTCTTGTTCGCTCGGTTCGCCGCCGGTGCCGCGTTGCCGGCCACCACAGTTGTGCGACGGTTCCGTGACGAACCGGCCAAGGCACTCTTCATGGGTTGCGCGGCCCATTCATTCGCCCGCTTAGATCGACCGTTGTCGGCGTCGGTGGCAATGTTGTTGGCCGCCTGCGGTCAAAGTGTCGGCTGGCCGGTGGCAACTGGTGGTTCGGCGGCGATCGCGGCAGCGCTCGTGCTTGAACTTGAATCACTTGGCGGCCAAGTTCGGTGCTTGACGCCGGTCACCGATCTGGCCCAGGTGCCAGAACTTTGTGGCGGTCCGGTCGACGTCATATTGCTCGACACTTCGGTCAAGTCGGCGCTTGAACTTTGCCGAGATGAGCTTTCCGGCGTGGTCCGGCGCGGGTTGAAGCGTTTCCGCTTTGGTCCCGCGGCCTTCAAACTCGACCTTGAACTGTCTGCTCCAGTGCCGTGGTCCGACCCGCAGCTCGCCGCGGCTGGGACAGTTCACTTGGGTGGTTCGGCGCGCGAGATTGTGGCCGCTGAAAATCAAATCAATCTCGGGCAGATGCCCAAGCGGCCGTTCGTGCTGGTGGGCCAACAGTTCGTGGCCGATCCCTCGCGGTCACGCCCGGGCCGGTATCCACTTTGGACCTATGCGCATGTGCCTGCCGGTTTCACCGGTGACGCATCCGCGGCGATCATCAGTCAGCTCGAGCGCTTTGCCCCGGGGGTTAGTTCGCAGATCACGGCGGCGGTTCGGCGCGGACCGGCCGAGTTGGCAGCGTTCAATCCCAACTATGTGGGCGGCGATATCGGCTCGGGTGCGAACTCGTTTCGACAGCTGGTGTTTCGTCCGCGGATCACCACAAACCCTTATCGGCTCAGTCAGCGGTTGTACTTGTGTTCGGCCGCGACTGCGCCGGGCGCGGGCGTGCACGGGATGTGCGGACTGGGTGCGGCCAAGGCCGTGCTGCGTGACCTGCGCGAGACGCCCGGTGGGAGGATTCGTCCATGACTGCGCACGCGATTCTCGACCTCGTGGTGGCCCTGGTGATCGTTGCCGGACTGATCGGCGCGGTAGCCCAAATCATTCCCGGCGGTCTTTTGGTTGGCTCGGCAGTGTTCATCTGGGGTGCGGTCACCCAGGGAGTGCTGGGGTGGTCGATTGCCGCGACCGCGTTCGTGCTGACGGTCACAGCACTTGTGGTCAAATACTTGTTGGCCGGGCGGTACCTCAAGAGCAAGGGCGTGCCGAACCGCAGCCTCGTAGTCGGAGCTGTCTTGGGGATTGTTGGCTTCTTCGTTATCCCGGTCGTAGGTCTTTTCGTCGGCTTCATCGGCGGCACGTATTTGAGTGAGTTCCAGCGACTTGGCAATGAACCAGCGGCGCGGACGGCGACAGTTCACGCGATGAAAGCCGCCGGCTTGTCGATCCTGATCGAACTGGCCTTTGCCTTGGTTTTGACTGGAATCTGGCTGGTAGCACTGGTGGCTCATCTTTAGGGCTAAATAACATCAGTAACTCTGGCAACAAGGGGCCTGGCGCGGTAACGTGAACATTGCCCGCTTTTCCCGATCCTCACTGGGGGAGCCATGTTGCGAATGCTGCTCGGCCTGATCTGCGCTTTTGGGCTGCTCGTTGCACCCGCCCAAGCCCCTGCTTTGGCGATGTCGAACTCGACCTTTGACTCCCAACTGCGCAAATACACCAACAAGGCCCGCACCGACCGGGACCGGGCAAAGTTGAAGTTTGGCAAATGTGTAGACCGTTATGCCCAACGCCAAGCCAACAAGATGGCAGCCGAAAAGCGGATGTTTCACCAGGATCTGTCGGTGGTGCTTCGAAAGTGCAAGGCCAAGCGAGTCGCAGAGAACGTTGCTACTGGATTTGAGTCACCGCGAGCAAACGTTCAAGCTTGGCTGGATTCGCCCGGCCACCGGCGCAACATGCTGAGCCGAAAGTACACCCACCTCGGGATCGGGGTGGCGCGTGATTCGAACGGCATCTCCTACACCGCTCAGGTGTTCGCCAAGCCGCGCTAACTATTGCAAAGTGGCGGTCAGTCGCATCGCATTGTCGACGAAGCGACGCGTGATCCGCCGGTTTTCCCATTCGGCCAGCGTCAATTCGCGTGAGAGTGCCTGATAGTTCTCCGCGACTTCAACCACGCGTCGGGTCAGTTCGCGGTGGATGAACATCACGCTCATCTCGTAGTTGAGCGCAAATGACCGCATGTCCATGTTGCTGGTTCCGACGACGCAAACGTCTTCGTCGATCGTGAAGTGCTTGGCGTGCAAGATGAACGGTTTGGGGTAGAGCCAAATGCGAACGCCGGCTTGGAGCAGTTCGCTGTAGTACGAGGACTGGGCGTGGCCGACCATGAACTGATCGGCCTGTTCGCTAACGAACAGGTTCACTTCCACGCCGCGCTGGGCTGCAGTCGTGATCGCATACAGCAAAGTTTCGTCCGGCACGAAATATGGACTGGTCAGCATGATCCGATTCTTGGCGTTGTAGATCAACGAGGTGAACAGGCGCAGGTTCGTTTCGGCCACATAGCCCGGACCGCTAGGGATCAGTTGAGCCGGCACCTCAACTACGTCATCGTCGTTGTGGGGGTACGGAGCGACCTGGCGGAATTTCGGTTGGATCAGGTCGGTCTTGTTCTCCAATGCCCAGTCGGCCGCAAACAATGCATCAATCGTCGTGACGACCGGGCCTTCCAAGCGCATCCACAACTCCACCCACTGACGGCCCGATGCGATGTTCTTGGGCTTGTTGTACGACGGGTGGGTAAGGTTGAGTGAGCCGGTGAAGCCGACTTCGTCGTCGACCACCAACAGTTTGCGGTGGTTGCGAAGGTCCGGCCGGCGGAACCTGCCCTTGAGCGGCAGTAACGGCATCATCATTCGCCATTGGATGTCCGAGGCTTCCAGCCTGGTCAGCAGTTCGCGGTATCCCGGAATGCGGCGCGTGCCAAGGTGGTCGAACAGCAAGCGCACGGTGACGCCGCGGGCAGTGGCCCGGTCGAGGGCATCGAAGAACGGGATCGTCATCTCGTCGAGAGCCATGATGTAGAACTCGACATTGATGAACTCCTTGGCCTGATCGATTTGCTGAATCATCGAATCGATCGCTTCTTGATAGTCGGGCAGCAGTTGCACGTGGTTTCCGGCAGTTAGCGGCATAAGTGCAATAGAGCGGTTCAGATCGGTGAGGCTTTCGACGTAGTCCGGTGCCGCGCCGAGGTCGGGCTCACGGATCCGCCCGTCGGCCTCAGCTTGAGCGGCGCCGGCGATGATCTTGGCGTTTGCGCCTTCGAGGCTGGCCTGTCGGCGCCGACCGATGCGCGGTGAGCCCAAGAAGAAGTAGATGAAGATTCCCAGATAGGGCAAGAAGAGAATCAAGATCAGCCAGGCCATCGCGGTTTGTGGCCGCTTGCCTTCTGGGATGAAACCAATCGCGGCGATGTTGATTGATAGGAAAACCACCACAGCGGCGATGGAAGAGACAACCGACCAGTCGATGACCATTGTCGAAGGCTATCGGCAACCTCGGGTCGAAGCGGGCTACCAGTCGTTTCGGCGTTCCTGCTTCAGCGTCGAGCGGCGACGCTTTGTCGTTTTGGCGCGTTCAATCGAAGACCGCGAGGGCCGCGAGGGGCGCCGGTGCCGCGGCTTAACCAGCGCGCTGTTTACTAGGGATTCGAGTCGTTCTAAGGCGTCGTCTCGGTTTCGTAGTTGTGATCGGTATCTGGCCGATACGACACTGAGTTGCCCGGCAACCAGCCGGTTTCCCAGCAAAGCGATTACCCGATCTCGGTCCGCTTCACTAAGCACCGTGCTGGTCGCCGGATTCCAGAGGAGTTCGGCCCTAGTTTCGGTGGTATTGACGTGTTGGCCGCCCGGGCCGCTTGAGCGGCTGAAGCGCCAGGTCAACTCCGCCGCAGGGATGCGGACTGCTCGGTTAGAGCTCATCTTCGGCAAGCAGAGCGTAGAGCTTGCGCCGCGTGTCGGCGATCAGTTCAGCGGCCTTTGCCTGTTGGGTCGGCGAGCCGTC
>JAPXRA010000048.1:0-323 GCA_033813795.1 Aeromicrobium sp.
CGGCCAGCAGGTGAGTCGTCGATGCCAACGACAATTCGATTCGTGCTCATCGTTCTCTCCTTGTACGGGGGTTCGTTTCCAGCCTACGTATCTTGTTGGGTCATGCCCAAGTACCTAACTGGCGGCGGTTCGGCGATATTGCCGGGACGATACGCTTAGTTTCATGACCCACGATCAGCACCTTGCCGAATTTGACCCTGAAATCGCGGCGATGCTTGACGCCGAACTCGTGCGCCAACAAACCACGCTCGAGATGATCGCCTCCGAGAACTTCGCGCCGGTAGCCGCGCTGGAAGCTCAAGGCAGCGTGCTGACGAACAAGT
>JAPXRA010000048.1:333-9806 GCA_033813795.1 Aeromicrobium sp.
CGCGCGCCCAAAGCAGGCGTTTGCCGATATGATCCGGGCGTCCCTGTAGGGGACTGCCTTTACAAATGAGTTGGGGGATAAGAAACGCATGACGTCGATCGATTGTGTCCGCAGCGCCGATCCGGTGCTCGCGGAGTACATGGAGCAGGAACTCAACCGGCAGAGAAACCATCTGGAGCTGATCGCATCCGAGAATTTTGTTTCCGACGCGGTGATGGCGGCGCTCGGCATCGTGCTGACGAACAAGTACGCCGAAGGTTACCCCGGAAAGCGCTACTACGGTGGCTGCGAATTCGTCGATCAGGTCGAACAGTTGGCCATCGACCGGCTCAAGCAACTTTTCGACGCTGCCTATGTGAACGTGCAACCACACTCAGGCGCTACCGCGAACGCGGCCGCCCTGCACGCAATCGCCACCGCAGGCGACACGATCTTGGGCCTGGATCTGGCCAACGGTGGCCACCTGACCCACGGCATGAAACTGAACTTCTCCGGTCGCCTCTACAACCCGATCGCCTACCACGTGGTTCCCGAGACCGGCCTGGTCGACATGGACGAGGTGCGCGCGCTCGCGATCGAGCACCAACCGAAGGTGATAATTGCTGGTTGGTCGGCGTACCCGCGTCAACTCGATTTCGCGGCCTTCCGCCAAATCGCGGACGAAGTCGGCGCGAAGCTTTGGGTCGACATGGCTCACTTCGCCGGTCTGGTCGCCGCCGGATTGCACCCCAGCCCGCTGCCGCACGCGCACATCGTCACCACCACCACGCACAAGACTCTCGGCGGTCCGCGCGGTGGCGCGATCTTGACCAACGACGAAGAAGTAGCCAAGAAGGTTCGCTCGGCCGTGTTCCCCGGCCAGCAGGGCGGCCCACTTGAGCACGTGATCGCGGCGAAGGCAGTGGCGTTCAAGATGGCCCTCGAGCCGGAGTTCGCCGAACGCCAGCACCGCACTCTCGAGGGCGCGAAGATCATCGCCGAGCGCCTGCTTGCTGACGACGCCAAGGCCGCCGGGATTCAGGTGCTCAGCGGCGGCACCGACGTTCACCTAGTTCTGGTGGACCTGCGTAACTCCGAACTCGATGGCCAGCAGGCCGAAGACCGCTTGCACGACGTCGGAATCACGGTGAACCGCAACGCAGTACCGAACGACCCTCGCCCGCCTATGGTGACCTCCGGGCTTCGAATCGGCACGCCAGCGCTGGCGACGCGTGGCTTCGGCGCGGCCGAGTTCACCGAAGTCGCCGAGATCATCGCCGCGGCGCTGCAACCGGGTTAAATCGATACCGACGGACTTCGCCTCCGGGCCGTCGCCTTGGCTGTGAAGTTCCCGCTGTACCCGAACCTCAAGCCCTTCACCTCGTGAGCGATCGGCCGAGACTGCGGGACTGGTTCAGTCCACAGCTGCTTGGCCTGCACGTTTTCGCGATCGCCGCGATCGGCTTCTGCTTGTTTATGGCCACTTGGCAGTTGGGCGTCTACGACCAGCGACAGGCAGATGAGCAGGGCAGCACGCCGAGTATTTCGGCCGTCGCAATCGAAAAAGTTTGGGGTCCGGGTGAGGTTTTCAGCAAGGACCACGACCAAAAACTGGTTACCGTAACCGGCACCTTCCGCCCGGCGGGTGAGCAGTTTTGGGCCAAGTACACCGCAGCCAACGGCACCGAAGGAGTTTGGCTAGTTGCCCCGGTGACCGTCGAGGGCGCCGAACTTCTGGTGGTGCGCGGCGCGAAAGCGACCGCCGACGCCGAACTTCCGCCGGTGCCAGCCGGAGAAGTCAGTTTCGAAGCCGTGCTGCAACCCGGCGGCGGGCCAGCCGACGGCTGGGACGAAACCACGCGAACGATCGGCTCAATCCGGATCCCCACTTTGCTGAACGTTTTGGGGTACGAACAGCTTTGGTCCGGGTTCGCGATCAGCACTGACGCCTCGCTGACCGGGCCAACCGATTTGGCCGAACCGCCAGAGCCGGAAGTATCGTGGACTGCTGGTGGGCGAAATCTCGGCTACGGCCTGCAATGGTGGGTCTTTGCTGCGTTCGTCGCTTTCATGTGGTGGCGGATGGCCCGCGAGATGGTGCTTGGCGACGACAGTTAGCCTGAAGTACGTGAACGACCGACTTCTGCGGGCATATCAAGTGATGGCGACCATCGTGGGCCTGAACCTGCTGGTGGTGATGGCCGGGTTCATCGGCAAGATCGCCACCGACGAGTTCTCGTGGTGGAACCGTCACCAGGACATCTTCATGGTGATCGATCAGTTGCATGGCTTCTTGTTCATGGTGCTGATCGTGCTGGTCGCGCGGTTGGGCTTACGCCAGAAGTGGTCGTGGGGCTTCATGCTCAGTGCCATCTTGCTGGCGTGCGTGCCGCTGGTTTCGTTCTGGGCCGAACGCCGCACCTCGCACCGAGTGCTGGCCGATGCCAAACCGCTGGCGGCAGCCAACTAGTTGCCGCCAAACGTCGCGTTTCCCGGACCGTTCTGCAGGAACGACTCCATCCCGTGTTGCAGGTCAGCGGTATCGAACAATTCGGCTGCAACTGCGGTGGTTGACGCGAGCGAAGCGGCCAAGCCTTCATCTTGAAAGATCGCCAAGATTTCCTTGGCTGCACCGAACGCCTTGGTGGGCCCAGCCGCTAGGTCGCCTGCGAACTTGGCTACCTCGTCGGTTAGGGATTCAGTTGGGTGGACCCGATTGACCACATTCCAGTCAGCCAGCGTTTGAGCGTCGTAAAGTGCCCCGCTGAACACGAACTCCTTGGCCCGCGCCACGCCGGCCCTGGCCGCGAAGCGTTGCGTGCCGCCCATCGTCGGCGTCAGTCCGATTACGCGTTCTACCAGCCCGAACTTGGCACGGTCGGCGGCGAACAGCAGGTCACAGGCGAGGGCCACTTCCAAAGCCCAAGTCAACGTCAGCCCATGCGCGACGAAAATCGTCGGCATCTCCAAGGCCGCGAACCGTTCGGGCAATTGAAGCATCTGGTCGTAAAGCGCCTTGGTTTCGGCTTTGGACTTGCGAGCGTAGAACTCCGCCACGTCGACGCCACCGGAAACGATTTTTCCCTCTGCCTTTACCACCACAACGCGAGGAGACCGGACTTCGAGTTGATCTAGGGCGGCATTGAACTGCTCGTGCAGTTGCAGCGAATACAGGTTTAGCGGCCCGGAGGAGAATGTCAGGGTTGAAACTGCACCTTCGTGGTGCAGTTCAACACTCATTCGTTGTTGCTGGGGTTGTACGAACCGCCCTTGTTTGCGGTTGCCTTGCGGAAAATGATGACGCCAGCGATTGCTGCTGCGATAAGGATCACGTATTTCGACATGCCCACACCGTAACCAAGGTCTGTTGGTAAAGCGTGCAAGTATTGGAAAAACCTTTGAAAGGACTCCAAGTGGCCCTCACGGCGACCTTGCACACCAACCGCGGCGACATCGTCATCGAGTTGTTTGAGCATCAAGCTCCAAAAACGGTGGCGAACTTCGTCGGTTTGGCCGAAGGCACCAAGGAGTGGGTTGACCCCGCCACCGGTCAAGTATCGACCACACCGTTCTATAACGGACTGACCTTTCACCGGATTATCCCGAACTTCATGATTCAAGGCGGCGACCCACTCGGTGACGGTCGTGGTGGTCCAGGCTTTGAATTCGACGACGAGTTCCATCCTGAGCTGAAGTTCGACCGGCCTTATCTGTTGGCGATGGCCAACGCGGGCCTCAAGCCAAACGGATCGGGCACTAACGGCTCGCAGTTCTTCATCACGGTCGTGCCGACCGACTGGCTGAACCGCAAGCACTCGATTTTCGGTGAGGTCGTCGCTGCCGACGGCCAGGCCGTGGTCGACGCGATCGTCGGTACGCCAACGGATCGCTTTGACCGACCGGCCGAACCGGTCGTCATCAATTCGGTTTCTATCCAGCGGTGAGTTCGTCGGCCGGAAGTGCTCAGGTTTGCTATCTGCATCCTGACCGGCCTGCCTTTATTCAGTGCCAGCGCTGTGAGCGCTACATCTGCACCGACGACATGCGCGAAGCCAGCGTTGGCTTCCAGTGCCCCAACTGTGTAGCCCAAGGCCAAGCTGCGGTTCGCCAACCCCGCACGATTGCTGGCGGAGCCATCTCTACCGACGTAGGCGCGGTCACCACGGTGATCATCGCGCTAAACGTTCTGGCGCAAGTGTTCGTGATGGTCCAAGGCGGCCCTGGCCAAAGTGGACTGTTCGAGTGGGGCGCAATGTGGGGCTGGGGGCTGGCCCAAGGCGACTGGTGGCGGTTGGTGACTGCCGCTTTCTTGCACGGCAGCCTCATGCACATTGCGTTCAACATGTACGCCTTGTATCTATTTGGCCCCCAGGCCGAGCACATTCTTGGGCGGTGGCGATTCATCGCGGCCTACCTGACCGTCGCGGTGGGCTCGTCGGTGTTCGTTTACCTGTTTGAGGACCCGCGGACCGCAACGATCGGCGCCTCGGGCGCGGTTTTCGGCTTGTTTGGGTTGGCGCTGGTGTTCTTGATCAAGACCAAGCAGTCAGTCAACGGGATGTTGATTCTGCTGGCGATCAACGGCGTGATCAGTTTGCAAAGCGGCATCAGTTGGCAAGGCCACCTCGGCGGCTTCATCACTGGCTTCGTTTTGGGTTTGGTTTTCGCCTATTCCCCTAGAGAGCGGCGCACGGAACTTCACATCGGCGCGTTCGTCGGGCTGTGGTTGCTGTTCGCGTTGCTCACTAGCTGGCGCACCGATCAGTTGATCGGCTCCTTGGTCCCGGGCTTGGGCTGAATTACACCCATGTAGTTATCCACAACTGTGTGCACAGCTGTGGGTAATCACACCGTTGTGATTCACTCCCACTTCATCGCGAACCCGAAGGCCGCCAAGATGAAGCCCATTCCAATAACCAGATTCCAAGAGCCGAGGTCGCTAAACCACGGAATCGTGTGTTCGGTGTTCACCAAGGTGTAGAACGTGACAATCCACAACAAGCCAATGACGGCGCTGGCGACCATCGCCGGGGCTGCCCAGCGATTGCCGATGCGCACCGGCTTGGGGCCGTTGTCTTGACCCGAGTTTTTCTTGAACTTGTTGAACACGATTGTCTCCCGCCTAAGTGGCCCCGGCTGAGGCCACAGTGTGTCGTACTCCGCTAGCGTAGTCGGCGCAACGTAGATGTGTTCGCACGAGGGGAAGACAATGACCGAACAGGCACCCGCGACTCGCAAGTGGAGTGTGCTTGCGCTGGCGGTGACCTGCTTTTGCGGACTGGCGTTTGTGGCCGCCGCGGTGACTTCGGATGGATCTGACCTGCGTCCGGCCGGCGGCAATCTCGACTCGGTGCTGAGCGACCGGACCAAGGCGGTGGAGGCCAAACGCAACGAAGCCGTCCTTCTAGCGGCCGAAATCGAAAAGCTCGCGGCCAAGGTTGACGATGCGGCACTCAAGGCTCAAACCAAACGTGCCACCAAGGCTGCGCCGGCCGCCGCGATGACTGCGGTCCGCGGGCCGGGAGTTCGAGTAATCCTCGATGACGCCCCGGCAGATGTTGATGTGCCGGGCCTGGATCCGAACCTACTGGTGGTTCACCAGCAAGACCTGCAAGCGTTCGTGAACGCACTGTGGGCCGGCGGCGCTGAAGCGGTGACCTTGCAAGGTCAGCGTTTGACCACCACGGTTGGCATCAAATGTGTCGGCAACACGGTGGTGCTAGACGGCGTGCCGTATGCCCCGCCGTATGTGATCGAAGCGATCGGGAACCAGAGTCAATTGGCGGCGGCGATGGCAGCCTCACCAGAAGTGCAGACTTACGCCGACTATGCCGATCGGTATGGGCTTGGGCTCAAACAGTCCAATCGTGACTCGATCAAAGCCCCCGCCCACGGCGGAACCACAGCAATGCAGTTCGCCACAGCTTTGGCCAACTGACCCCTAAAAAACCTGCCGGTCAGGGCATCAGGTCGTCGTCTTCGGGCGGCTCGGTGGGCTCGGTTGGCGCGGCCGGGCTGGAAACCGTAATGGTGATCGCGGTGCCTGGCGCCACCATCGTGCCGGCCGGTCGACTCTGAGCCGTAACCTCGCCGGCGGGTGCGGTTCCGGTCGGATCCTTGACGATAGTCACCTTGAGCCCGGCATCGCGCAAAACCTTGCGAGCGGCCGAGGAGGTCATGCCGATCACATCGGGAATCTCGATTTGGCCACGCGACACGATCAGCGTGATCGTGCTGCCGCGGTCAACCGAAGCGCCGGTCAGCGGATTGCTGTTTAGGACCCGGTCCTTTGGCTCGCTGCTGTCGCGATCTTCGCGCTTAACCTTCAGCCCGAAACTATCGCCCTCGAGTAGGTCTTTGGCCTCGTCGAACGAATAGCCGCTCAGGTTCGGGACGACCACTTGCTCAGGACCAGAACTGACGATCAGGTCGATTGACGTTCCTTCGTCGACCGTAGTACCGCTTGGCGGGTCGGTTTCGATCACGCTGCCCTCGGGCACTTCTGCGCTCGTTTGTTGGGTGGTTTCGCCGACGGCTAACTTCTTTGACTCGATTCGGTTGGTGGCCGTAGCGACGTCCAGACCAGCAACCCGTGGCACGGCGGTGGTCTTGGTGGTGACTTCCGGGTCGTTCTGATTCATCATCAGCGCAACCCCGATGGCGGCGGCCACGGCCAAAAGTACGAGAGCCAGCGCCCACCACTTGCCGGACCCTCCCTCATCTTCGTCGGCGTCCGACGAAGGCGGCGGCAGCACCGGAGCGGCAATTGCCGGATTTAGTGCGGTGGCGCCAGGCACGACTGGAACAGCCTGGGTGGGTAGGTCAACTGAGCCGCCAGCCAAGACCAAGTCGATGTCTTTGCGCATGTCGCCGGCGCTGGAGTAGCGGTCATCTACCCGCTTCGACAGCGCCTTGGCGACCACATTGTCGATCGCCATTGAAACGTCAGGATTCAACTGCGACGGCGGACGCGGTTCCTCACGCACATGTTGATATGCCACCGAGACCGGGCTGTCGCCCACAAATGGCGGCCGGCCGGTCAACAGTTCATATAGAACGCAGCCAGTGGAGTAGATGTCGCTGCGAGCATCCACGGTTTCGCCACGGGCTTGCTCGGGCGACAAGTACTGCGCTGTGCCGATGACGGCGGCGGTCTGCGTCATCGCACTGGAAGTGTCGGCGATTGCTCGCGCGATCCCAAAGTCCATCACCTTGACCTTGCCGTCTGGGGTCAACATGACGTTCGCCGGTTTGATATCGCGGTGGATGATGCCGGCGCGATGGCTGTAGTCGAGGGCGCTGAGGATGTCGGCGGTGATCGACAAGGCGCGCTCGGGCAAAATCTTGCGGTTCTCGCGCAACACATCGCGCAGGGTGCGGCCCTGAACCAACTCCATCACGATGTACGGGACGTGAGCGCCGTTCTTGTCGACAGTTTCTCCTGTGTCGTAGACCGCGACGATCGACGGATGGTTCAGTGAAGCGGCCGACTGGGCTTCGCGCCGGAAGCGCTCTTGGAAAGTTTCATCAGCGGCAAGGTCGGCCCGAAGCATCTTGATCGCGACCGCACGTCCAAGTCGCAGATCGCGCCCCGATCGCACATCGGCCATCCCGCCGCGGCCGATCAAGTCGCCGACTTCATAGCGGCCGCCCAAAGGCTCCATGCTGAGTTCGCTTCCGGTCATGTGTTCAGTCTCCCAAACTGTGGGTGAGAATCATCTGAGAACCGCCTCCATGACGGATCTGGCGATCGGACCGCCGAGGCGGCCACCGCCAATGTCTGAGGTGCCAGCGGCCGACTCGACCAGGACCGCGACTGCCACCTGTGGATCGTTCGCCGGGGCGAAGCCAATAAACCACGCATAGGGTGGACGGTCCGGCGCCGATTCGGCTGTGCCGGTCTTGCCGCCGACCTTCACTCCCGGAATCGCGGCCGGGCGGCCAGTGCCGCGGTCGACCACGGACACCATGAGGTCGGTCAACTCGTTTGCATCCCTGACGGACATCGCCCGGCCAACGTCCTGGGGCTCGTGCTGTTCAAGCACCGAAAGGTTAGGGGCGCGAACTGTGCGGACCAGGTGCGGCTGCATCAACACGCCTTCGTTCGCCACTGCGCCGGCGACCATCGCCATCTGAAGCGGCGAAGCCGCCACCTCGAACTGTCCGATGCCGGTTTGCGCCAACTGCGGGGCTTCGAGTTCCTTGTCCAAATCGGTGCTCACCCGGCTCGGGTAGGAGACCAGATCGGACATCGGCTTGGACTCGAAGCCGAACTTCTTGGCTTGAGCGACGAGCTTTTCCTGACCGACTTTTCCGGCCAGCGCACCGAACGACACATTGCACGAGACGTTCATCGCCTGCTCGAGCGAGATCGGGTTGCCACCGCAGTTGCTGCCGCCCTGGTTCGTCAACTTGTAGGAGATTCCCGGGAAACTCAGCGATGCTCCGCCGCGAACCTTCGAGTCAGCGTCCAGTCCGAGGTCTTCGATGGCGGCAGCGGCGGTCACTGTCTTAAAGGTTGAGCCAGGTGGCAGGGTCAGTTGGGTGCCGCGGTTGAGCAGCGGCTGGTTGCTGTTCGAAGTGAGCTTCTCCCAAGCCCGGCTGACCGCGTTCAGGTCGTGACTCGCTAGGTCATTCGGGTCGTAGTTCGGTTGGCTGACCATCGCGAGAATCTCGCCGGTCTGTGGATTGAGCGCGACTACGCTGCCTCTGGTTTTCGCGCCCAGGTCCGCCAGGCCGTTGAAGGCAGCCTCTTGGGCGGCCCGGTTGAGCGTGAGTTCTACGCTGCCGCCTTGGGGCTTGTCGTTGGCGACCAGATCGACGATGCGGTTGACGAACAGGCGTGGATCGCTGCCGGACAGGATGCTGTTGTAGGACTGCTCGATGCCCTCACGGCCGTAGATGTACGAAAAGTAGCCGGTGACCGAGGAGAAAAGTTCTGGGTCGCGGTAGGTTCGCTGGAACTGCCACTTCGACTTCACCGGGACCGACACAGCGATCCGCTTGCCTTCAACGATGATCGCGCCGCGCTCGCGACTGAATTCTTCGTCGATCACCCGACGGTTTCCGGGTTTGGCGTTCAACTCGTCGGCTTTCAGGAACTGGACGTAGTTGACGTTCAGCAATAGCGCGGCAAAAAGCAATAGACACATCACTGCCATGGCTCGAATTGGCTTGTTCATGACAGTTTCACCACCTGAGTTTCCTCGTCGCTGGTGATCGCGTGCACTTCTGGCGCGGGCCGTCGGGTCTGGTCGCTGATCCGCAAGAGCAGCGCGATGATGATCCAGTTCATGATGATCGATGAGCCGCCGGCGGCAAGGAACGGCGACGTCAGACCGGTGAGCGGAATCAAGCGGGTGACGCCGCCGGCGACTACGAAGACCTGGATCGCGAACGAAACGCTCAACCCGACGGCCAGCAGTTTGCCGAAGGCGTCGCGGCAGGTCAGCGCGATCCGCAAGCCCCGTTCGACGATTAGTCCATAGATGACC
>JAPXRA010000049.1:0-9627 GCA_033813795.1 Aeromicrobium sp.
CTCTGGCGCTGTACTTGTTGAGCCAAGACTCCGACTCCCCCGGGGTCTTACGCCGGCTCGGTTTGGACGCCACCACCCCTTGGCGTGATTTGGGGTTTGGCATTGCTCTGGCCGCGCTCATCGGTATCCCTGGATTGGGCGTCTACTTCGGTAGCCGCGCACTTGGCTTGAACGCCGAAATCGTCACCAGCCCCGAACAGCTCTACTGGTGGTCGACTGCGATTTTGGTGCTGTCGGCGGTGCAGAACGCGGTGCTCGAAGAAGTGATCGTGGTGGGATACCTGATGACTAGGCTGCGCCAGTTCGGCTGGGGCACTCCGGCAATCATCGCTACCTCGGCGCTCTTGCGCGGCAGTTATCACCTCTATCAAGGCTTCGGTCAGTTCGCCGGCAACGTCGCCATGGGCGCGGTGTTTGGCTGGTGGTTCCACCGCACCGGCCGGGTGATGCCGCTCGTGATCGCGCACACGCTCTTGGATCTGGTCGCCTTTGTTGGGTACGCCTTGCTGGCCGATAAACTTGGGCTTCGCTAGCGAGCAACACTATGAAACTCAACTTTGATCCGGCGCTGCCAATCGCGGCCCGCCACGACGAGATTCGCGACGCTATTGCCCAAAACCAGGTGGTGGTGATCGCCGGCGAGACCGGATCGGGCAAGACCACCCAGTTGCCGAAGATCGCTGCCGAACTTGGCCGGACCAAGATCGCCCACACCCAACCCCGACGGATCGCGGCGCGTTCGGTCGCTGCCCGAATCGCCCAAGAGTGCGAAGTCGAACTCGGCGCCGAAGTGGGCTACTCGGTCCGGTTCGACGACACCTCCAGCGATCAAACCGTGATCAAACTGGTAACCGACGGCCTGCTGTTGACCGAACTGCAGCACGACCGCCAACTCAACCGCTACGACACGATCATCATTGACGAAGCACACGAGCGGTCACTGGCGATCGACTTCCTGCTCGGGTATTTACGCGACCTCCTGCCCAAGCGCCCGGACCTCAAACTGATCATCACCTCAGCGACCATCGACGTCGATCGGTTCGCGAGCCTGTTCGGCGCCGATGTGCCGGTGATCGAGGTAAGCGGTCGAACTTATCCCGTCGAGGTCCGCTATCGCCCACTCGACCGCGAGGACGACGTGATCGACGGGATCGTCGGCGCGATCAAGGAACTCCCCCGCGATGGCGATGTGCTGGTCTTCTTGCCCGGCGAACGCGACATCCGCGACACCGCTGAAGTACTCGAAGGTAAATCGTTCGGCGATGTTGTGCCGCTATACGGCCGGCTGGCCGCACACGAGCAAAGCAAGGTGTTCAAGTCCGGCCCGAAACGCCGGATCGTCTTGGCCACGAACGTCGCCGAAACGTCAATCACCGTTCCGGGCATTCGCTATGTAGTTGATCCTGGCCTGGCTCGGATCTCGCGGTTCAGCACCCGGTTGAAGGTACAGCGGCTGCCGATCGAACGCATCTCGCAAGCCAGCGCCGCCCAACGCGCTGGACGATGTGGCCGAGTCGCGGACGGCATCTGCATCCGCCTCTACGACGAAGAGGACTTCGATGCCAGACCCGAGTTCACCGACCCGGAAATCTTGCGTACCAACCTCGCCAGCGTCATTTTGCAGATGGCCGCCCTCGAACTCGGCCCGATCAGCGAGTTCGGGTTTCTCGACGCACCCGATCATCGCGCCGTCGCCGACGGGTTGAACTTGCTGCGCGAACTGGGCGCGCTGTCCGTCGACAAGGCCGGCAACGACCGGCTCACTCGACTCGGTCGCACCATGTCGCGCCTGCCGCTCGATCCGCGCCACGCTCGGATGGTGCTGGCCGCCGACCGGCTGGGCGTGTTGCCCGAAGTGCTAGTGATCGTGGCCGGCTTGTCTATTCAGGATGTTCGTGAGCGGCCGCTAGAACGCCAACAGGCCGCCGACACCGCACACGCTAGGTTCCGCCAGCCAGACTCGGACTTCTTGAGCCTGCTGAAACTTTGGCAATACCTGCAAACTCAGCGCGACGAACTATCGCACACGAAATTTCGACGGATGTGCCACGACGAGTTCTTGCACTATTTGCGAGTTCGCGAATGGGCCGACGTGAACTCCCAACTGCGGCGAACCGTGCGCGAGCTCGGCCTCAAGCCGGGCAAAGTTCGCAGCGAGCCAGATGCCGACCAAATCCACCAGGCGCTGCTACACGGGCTGCTGTCGCACGTGGGGTTGCGTGACCTCGAAGGCCGCGAATACTTGGGTGCACGCGGCGCCAGGTTCGCAATCTTCCCCGGCTCTGGCTTGGCCAAGAAGCCGCCGCGTTGGTTGATGGCCGGCGAACTGGTGGAGACTTCGCGACTTTGGGCGCGCGATGCGGCCAGCATCGACCCCCAATGGGTCGAACGAGCCGCTGGCCATCTGCTCAAGCACCAGTACGCCGAGCCACGCTGGTCGGCCAAACGCGGCGCCGCTGTCGCCAGCCAGCGGTCAACGCTCTACGGCATTCCGGTAGTGGTTGATCGCACGGTGCTCTTGGCACACCAGGACGTGGCTTTGGCGCGCGAACTGTTCATCCGGCACGCCCTCGTCGGCGGCCAGTGGCGCACCCATCACAAGTTCTGGAAACGCAATCAGGCCAGACTCGCCGAAATCGAAAGCCTAGAGGAGCGCGCCCGCACGCGTGGGCTGCGGGTCGACGACGAAACTCTGGTCGATTTCTATGACCAGCGAGTACCTGCCGACGTCGTTTCGGCTCGCCACTTCGACGCCTGGTTCAAGAAACAGCCTGACAAGTCGATCCTCGACTTCACCGACGACCTGTTCACCGCCTCGGTGGACGAGGACGCGTTCCCGACCAGTTGGACTTCGGCCAGCGAAGGCTTCGACACTTTCGATCTGTCCTACCGGTTCGATCCCCAAGCCGCCGACGATGGCGTAACCGTCACCGTCGCAATCGCCGACCTGTTGTCGGTTGAATCCACCGAGTTCGACTGGGGTGTGCCCGGCAGGCGCCTCGAGTTGGTTACTGAACTCATTCGGGCGCTGCCCAAGGCAGAACGGCGCCAGTTCGCGCCGGCCGCCCAGACGGCCGAACGCATCTTGCCTGACCTAGACCCGACCGCCCCGCTTTCTTCCGAGCTTGGTCGCGCGCTGGGCGTTTCGCCCGAACTGATTGATCCGCACAAGTTGCCGGCCAGTTTGCGACCCACCTACCGGATCGTCGACGGCGACGCCGAACTCGCCACTGGTAAGGATTTAGCTGAACTGCGCGCCCGACTCGAAACCCGCCTTCGCCGTGATTTGCACAAGCAGGCGGCCGAGCAGGAGCGAACCGGAGTTACCGCATGGGACTTCGGTGACTTGGATCGGTCAATTACTGCCGCCCAAGTGACCGGCTACCCGGCGGTCGTCGACGAAGGCAACTCCGTGGCCTTGCGGGTCCTGCGCACCAAGGCCGAGCAACAAGCGGCGAACGTCCGCGGCCAAGCCAGATTGATCGCGTTGTCGACGTCCTCACCGGTACCAATGGTTGGTCGCACCCTGGACCTGCAGGAAAAACTGTTACTTGGCACCGCACCACAAGGCGATGCCGCAGCAGTGATTGAGGAAGCATGGCTAGCCGCACTCGACCAACTTGTGGTAGCCCACGGCGGTCCGGTTTGGGACGCTGCTGCCTTCGCCGAGCTGCGTGAGCGGGTTCGCGTCGACGCAGTGCCGTTGACCGAACGGATCGTCAAACAGACGATTCAGGCGCTGCACGCGCTAGGCGATTTGACGCCGGGCAACGACGAAGCCGGCGAAGACGTTCGGGTGCAGGTTTCTTGGCTAATCCATCCCTGCTTTATCCGCGATATGGGCGCCGAACAGATCGGGCGGTTACCGGTATACCTTCGCGCCGCAGCCAAGCGATTGGCCTCAACGAAGGATCCCCAGGAGATCTGGGAGTTGGAGACTCGCTTCCACAACCAGACCAAAGATCTGCGCACCTGGCAACGGCTGAGTCAACCGGTTCAGCGGGTGCGTTGGATGTTAGAAGAGTTGAGAGTCAGCGAGTTCGCCCAAGAACTTCGCGCAGCCGGACCGATTTCGGTCAAGCGCGTGCAGAAAGCCTTGGACGAACTGCGCTGATCTAGTTGCGGTTGCAGCTCAGCCGACGCCGAGCAGGTCGATCACGAACACGAGAGTGCGACCGGACAGACGATGTCCGCCACCGGCCGGGCCGTAAGCCAACTCTGGCGGGGCGATCAACTTGCGGCGGCCGCCGACCTTCATGCCGGGGATGCCCTGCTGCCAAGCGCCGATCAGTTGCGGCAACGGGAAACGCGCCGACTGACCGCGATCCCACGAGGCGTCGAACTGTTCGCCGGTCTCAAAATCGACACCGACGTAGTGCACGTCGACCACGCCGCCGGCTACGGCTTCGTCGCCTTCGCCAACGGTGATGTCTTCAATGACGAGTTCGGCTGGGGCAGGTCCAGGAGTGAAGTCAACTTCAGGCTTTTGGCTCATAGGTGCCATCTTTCCACGCAGCCGCAGCAATGTGACCGCAGGTTGCGCAGAAAACACGAACGCACCGCGATCTTGGCCATGCTGCGTCCAAGATCGCGGTGCGTTGCGCGCTAATTCACTTCAGCTGGGAGCTGCTCAGTCCCAAGATCCGGCGGGCGATGATCAACTGCTGGATTTGCTGCGTGCCCTCGAAAATGTCGAGGATCTTGGAGTCACGGGCCCACTTCTCAAGGAACTCGTTCTCGCTGTAGCCCAGCGATCCGGCCAGCTCGACGCACTTGAGCGTGATTTGGTTGCCCGAACGGCCGGCCTTGGCCTTGGCCATCGACGCCTGCAGGGAGTTAGCCTGCCGGTTGTCGGCCATCCAAGCCGCTTCCAAGGTCAAAAGCAGTGCAGCTTCCCAGTCCGCCTCCATCGCCAAGAACTCGGCGACCACGTGCGGCTGAGTGGCTGGGGAGCGATCGTAGTCGATCGTCATTCCAGCAGATTCGATCAGTTCACGCATCAGTTCCAGCGACGCGCGAGCACAACCGACGGCCATTCCGGCCACCAGCGGGCGGGTGTTGTCGAACGTCGCCATTGCGCCGGCGAAACCCTTGGCCGTGTCGATCTCTGGATCGCCCAGCAGGTTCTCGGCCGGAACGCGGCAGTTGTCCAACACGATGACGGCCGTGTCGGAGGCGCGAATACCTAGCTTGTGCTCGAGGCGCTCGACCCGGATACCCGGCAGCGACTTGGGCACTACGAACGACTTGACCGCGGCGCGACCAAGTTCCTTGTCCAAGGTCGCCCAGACGACGACCGAGTCGGAACGTTCGCCAGCGGTGACGAAGATCTTCTCGCCGTTGAGGACGTAGTGATCGCCGTCCTTGATAGCAGTGGTCTTGATCGCGGCCGAGTCCGAACCGAAGCTCGGCTCAGTGATCGCCATCGAGGCCCAAGTGCCCTTGAACCGCTCAAGCTGTTCGTCAGTGGCTACCGAGGCGATGGCCGAGTTGCCTAGACCCTGACGCGGCATGGAGAGCACCAAACCGACGTCACCCCAGCACATTTCGATGATCGACAGCACCGAGGACATGTTGGAGCCGTTCTTGACGCCACCCTTGTCCTTCTTGGAGTCGTCGACGCGCACGCCGGCGGCACCCGCACCGCTGCTGCTGCCCGACTCGTTCATGCCGTCAATCAGCGAGGCCAGCAGGTCGAGTTCCTTGGGGTAGGAATGCTCGGCTAGGTCGTATTTGCGTGAGTTGGCCCGCAGGAACTCGTTCGCAACCTGGTTCGCTTGGTCGACGAACGCGCGGAACTTCTTTGGAGTTTCGAGATTGATCATGATGTCTTTGGCCCTCAGACGAGGACGGCTCCTTCCATGACGCCTACCGCGCGCAAGTCGCGGTACCAACGCTCAACCGGGTGTTCCTTGACGAATCCGTGGCCACCGAGCATCTGAACGCCGTCGGTGCCAATCTTCATGCCGTACTCGGCTGCAAGGCGACGCGCGAGCGAACCTTCGCGGGCGAAGTCCTCGCCGCGGTCAGCGCGCGATGCGGCCTTGAGGGTGACCAGACGCATGCCTTCAAGTTCAATCGCCATGTCGGCGACGGTGAACGCCACTGCTTGACGGTAGGCGATCGGCTCGCCGAACGCTTCGCGGGTGACAACGTATTCCTTGACGTAGTCGAGCACCGACTTGCCGGTGCCCAGCGCCAACGCCGCCCAACCGAGGCGCGAAAGCCGGATCATTTCGCGGTAGTTGTCGACCGAGCCGAGGATCGCATCTTCAGTCAGTTGAACGTCTGTCAGCGAGATCCGCGACAGTCCGGCGGCGCGCAGACCCATGCTCGGGTCGGCGGCGACCGAAACGCCCTCGGTGCCTGCTTCGACGATCACCATCGACGGGCCGCGGCCCTCGACGTCAGCGGAGATCACGAAGAGTTCGGCTTCGGTGCCGCGCACCGCGCCGGACTTGAGGCCATTGAGGACGTAGCCGGTGCCGCTGCGCTTGGCCGTGGTGGCCAAGGTGAACGGATCGAACATGGCTTGCGGTTCGGTGACCACGAGCGCCGCTGCTGGAACGTTGTCACCAGCGAAGTCCGGCAGGTAGGTCTGCTGCTGCGACTCGGTACCCCACAGCGAGATCGCGGTGGCCACAGCCGAGGGCGCCAAGCAAGCGACCGCTTGGCCCATGTCGCCGTTGGCCAACGCCTCGGCGACGAGCACGCCGGTGACTGCCGAACGCTCGGTAGACAGTCCGCCAAGCTCTTCGGGGATGTTGATCAGCGAAAGGCCGAACTCGCCAGTCTGGCTAAGAACTTCCTTTGGCGTGTCGTTTACGCTTTCGGCCTCTTCGGCACCCGGCCGCAATACCGCCGAGGCAAATTCGGAGATGACTTCGACCATCATTTCTTGGTCTTCGGTCGGGGTTAGATCAAATACGCCAGTCGGGGTGTTGCTGGTCGGCCGGTTGCCCTGGCCGCCACCGGCGACTTTCTTGAAGGTGCGCTGGACGGCGCCGGCGGCTTGGAAACCACCCTTGGTGCCCTGATGAAGTGCGCGCTCGGTGAACTTGCGCAGCCCGAGCTTGTCGAGCGTTTCGGAAGCAGCCACCTTGTTCAGCACGCTGAGCCCTAAGGCCATGGGGTCTTTACCCGCCACGATCACTCCCTATGATCTCGTGTTCAAACTGCCGTTTGCAGTTTCAGATACCGATGGTATCCGATTCCAAATACTGGTGGTATCTGAAATCGGAAACTTCCCCGATTTATTTGTGTGGTTTGCCTCTCGTTAGGCTTAGGCGTGGCCGAAACACCAAGCAAAGACCAGTCCCGTCCCCTGCCGACCGGCGGCAAAGTCCGTCCGATTACCCGTTGGGGAACCCCGGTGATGCACCACGAGCTGGCCGATGTGGTCGACTTCGACGACGACTTGGCCGTGCTGGTCGCCGACATGGTTGCAACCATGTATGCCGCCGAGGGAGTCGGCTTGGCGGCCAACCAGGTTGGCGTGGACCTGAAAGTCTTCGTGTTCGACTGCCCCGACGCCGACCAGCAACGAATCACCGGCGTGGTCTGCAACCCGGTCCTTCGCTTGCCTGACGGCAACGAACGCAAACTCGACGTGGCCGACGAGGGCTGTCTGTCGCTACCGGGAGCCTTCACCGAATGCGGCCGTCCCGATCATTCTTGGGTTACCGGCTTCGATCACCGAGGTGAACCGGTGGAGTTTGAGGGAACCGGCCTGTTGGCGCGCTGCCTTCAACACGAAACCGACCACCTGTTTGGCACTGTCTTTGGTGACCGAGTTCCAGAAAAGGCCCGCAAGAAGCTCTACAAACTGCACAAGCAAGTCGCCGACGAGTACGCCGCCGACTGGCCGGTTGGCGAAGAGCCCGACGAAGACTAAGCGTTCTGGCTGGCCCCGAACGCCCAGCAAGCGATTGCGGTCGAAGCCGCGACGTTGAGCGAGTCGATTCCGGCAGCCATCGGAATTTTTACCCGAACATCAGCTTCGCGTTGCCAATGCTCCGATAGCCCAGGGCCCTCAGAACCAACAATCACCGCAACTTTTGGCGCCGGCACCACTGCATCAATCGCAACCGAGTCCTCGGCCAGAGTCATCGCATAGGACGTGAAGCCGTGGTCTGCCAACAACTTCGGCAGGCCATACCAGTCGTCGATCCGGGCCCAGGGCAAACTAAACACCGCGCCCATCGCGACCTTGATCGACCGGCGATACAACGGATCGGCGCACCGTGGCGACAGCAGAACCGCGTCGAAGCCAAGCGCGGCTACGTTTCGCATTACCGCGCCGATGTTGGTGTGATCGACCAAGTCCTCGGCGACTAGAACGCGGTTCGCACCGGCCAGCACTTGTTCGGCCGATTTCGGGCCCGGGCGATAGATCGCGCCGATCGCGCCGCGATGCACGTGAAAACCGGTGAGTTTTTCGATGGCAGCCTCCGACAACACATACACCGGGGCGTCGGTGGCCGCCAAGACTTCGGCCAAGGGATCCAACCACCTTGGCGCCAGCAGGAACGATTTGGGCTCGTGGCCAGCCACCAGTGCCCGACGAATCACCTTCTCGCCCTCGGCAAGGTAGATCCCGCGGTCAGCCTCGAGTTGAGTGCGCAGTTGAACATCACGCAAATTGGTGAAATCGGCCAGCCGCGAATCGCTTGGATCAGCCACTTCAATCAGGTCCGCCACCGCACTAGGTTATGTCCATGAGCCTTGAACGCCCGATTGCCCCAGACCCGTATCTGCTACTGCCTTCCGTGCCGTCGTTCGCAGTTCGCAGCGACGATGTAACTAACCGCCAACCGTTGAAGCCCGATCAGGTAAACGCCCACGGCAACACCTCGCCGCACTTGGCCTGGAGCGACGCACCAGAAGGTACCGAATCGTTCGTGGTGTCCTGCTTTGATCCAGATGCGCCAATCGTCTCGGGATTTTGGCACTGGACCGTCGTCGACATTCCCGCCGATGTTTCGGAACTGGCCACTGGAGCTGGCGCGAGCGACGCAAATTTGCCCACCGGCGCATTTCACGTCCGTAACGACGGCGGCTCCCTGGACTTTATGGGCGCCGCTCCCCCACAGCACGATCAACCGCACCGGTACTTCTTTGTGGTTCACGCCGTGGGTGCCAAGACGCTCGGCGTTGATGCGGCTGCATCGCCAGCGGTAGTCGGCTTCAACCTCGCGTTCAAAACGCTCGGTCGCGCGATCATCTACGGCACCTGGCAGTGGTGATTGGCGCCGTAGATGATCGCGCCTTAGGTCACAGCTGCGGCTGATCGCTTGGCGGTTCAACCGGCGGTGTCGAAGACGGCGATTCGGCCTGTTGCGCCGCCCGAATCGCTTCTTGAACAGCACTGGTGGTGTCGGCCGGGGCGGTGAACTCCTCGGCGATCGGCTCGTCTAGATCGACTCGCTTGAGCGAGCCGCCACCATCGACTGGGATCGACCCAACGACGTTGCCGATCGTGCTCAGGGCCGCGGTGACCTCAGCTGGGATGATCCACGTCGAAGCGTTGTTGCCCTGGGCGATCTTCGGCAGCGTCTGCAAGTACTGGTAGGAAAGCAACTTCTGGTCCGGGTTGCCATCGTGGATCGCCTGGAACACCGTCTCGAT
>JAPXRA010000050.1:0-9491 GCA_033813795.1 Aeromicrobium sp.
GGTCGACGTGGTCCACGCCGTACTCGTCACACAGGATCGAAACTGCCCGGCCGACAGTTTGCGGATCGATCCCGTACAACTGGACCGAGCGCACCCGCTCCCCCGGCGCGAAACTGAGCATCGACAAGCTTGTCTTGTCCTTCTCGACCAATCCCCTGCTGGTGATCATCTCGCAGACATAGAGGCCGGCACCCTGCTCGGCACATAGCCGTCGAAACGCCACATTTGTGACCCCGGCCATCGGCGCGAGCACGACCGGAACGTCGACGTGGACGTTCTTGAGCTTGAGTCCTGTTTTCAGCGCTTCCACCTGATCGCGTTTTCGTCCAGGCCAGGCTGAAAATCAACCGAGTTGACGATGGACTTTGCCGGAGTGAAAAACAGCAAACAACCCTTGGCTGCGGCGTTGGCCTTGACTGTCTTTTGAAGCTTCGGCGCTTTGCACGGCTTGAAGTTCTTCGGCGGGGCACTGGGTTGCACCAAGGTGTTGCCCGAGATCGCCAGCCAGATCGGCAAGCCGTCGGCCAGTTCTACCGCCGCTGGTCCGCGATTCTTGACCGCCACTTTGACGTAGTAGGCGTCGTGGTTTTCGGGAATCTTGTAGAGCTTAAAGTCGTCGGCCTTCGCTGGCGTGATCGACTCAACTTTGAGCTCTAGCGCGGCGGTCGGCTTGGTTTCTGGAAACGCCACCAGGGCGGTGTCACCGAGCTTGATGTCAGTGCCGGGCTGGGTGACTACCCCGCCGCCAGGAACGTCGAAAACGACCTTGGGCTTTTCCTCAGCCATGCTCGAACAACCTGACAACAAGAGCACCGCGGTCGCCGCAACCGCGACCCTAGCAAGAGCGTTCATCAGCAGCCAACCAACCGAGTTGCTAGATAGCTAGTTACTTGGTCCAGCGCGATTCGTTCTTGAGTCATCGAGTCGCGTTCACGGATCGTGACGGCCTGGTCTTCGAGGGTGTCGAAATCGACCGTGATGCAGTATGGCGTGCCGATTTCGTCTTGGCGACGGTAGCGCTTACCGATGGCTTGGGCGTCGTCGAACTCGATGTTCCAGTTCTGACGAAGCTCGGCAGCCAGGTCGCGCGCCTTCGGCGAGAGGTCCTCATTGCGCGACAACGGCAAAACCGCGGCCTTTACCGGCGAGAGCCGCGGGTCCAACTTGAGCACCGTGCGCTTGTCGACCCCGCCCTTGGTGTTGGGCGCTTCGTCTTCGGTGTAGGCGTCAACCAAGAATGCCATCAGCGAACGGTTTACCCCGGCAGCCGGCTCGATCACGTACGGAGTCCAGCGTTCACCGCTGGCCTGATCGAAGTACGACAGGTCTTGGCCCGAAGCTTGGCTGTGCGTACCGAGGTCGAAGTCCGTGCGGTTCGCCACGCCTTCGAGTTCGCCGAACTCCGAGCCGGCAAAGCCGAACCGGTATTCGATGTCGACCGTGCGCTTGGAGTAGTGCGAGAGCTTTTCTTGGGCGTGCTCGTACAGGCGCAGGTTGTCTGGATCGACGCCCAAGTCGGTGTACCAGTTGAACCGAGTGTCGATCCAGTACTGGTGCCACTGCTCGTCCTCACCGGGCTTTACGAAGAACTCCATCTCCATTTGCTCGAACTCGCGCGTGCGGAAGATGAAGTTGCCCGGCGTAATCTCGTTGCGGAAGCTTTTTCCGATCTGGCCAATGCCAAATGGCGGCTTCTTGCGCGAAGAAGTCATTACCTGGGCGAAGTTGACGAAGATGCCTTGGGCGGTCTCCGGGCGCAGGTAGTGCAGGCCTTCTTCGGACTCGACCGGGCCGAGGAAGGTCTTGAGCAAGCCGTTGAACATTCGCGGCTCAGTCCATTGGCCGCGGTTTCCGCAGTTGGCGCACACCAAGACGTCCATCTCGACGCTGTCGGGATCGTCGAGTTTGTGCTTTTCGGCGTAGGCCTCTTGCAGGTGATCTTGGCGGTAACGCTTGTGACAGCTCAGACACTCAACTAGTGGGTCGACGAAGGCGGCCAAGTGCCCCGAAGCCTGCCAGACCGCTGTGGGCAAGATCACCGATGAATCTAGTCCGACGACGTCGTCGCGGCCCTGCACCATCGACTTCCACCACTGGCGCTTCACGTTGTCTTTGAGCTCAACCCCTAGCGGCCCGTAGTCCCATGCGGACCGGGTACCGCCATAGATTTCGCCACATTGGTAGACGAAACCGCGACGCTTGCACAAGTTGATGACGTTATCGAGGACAGATGCCATTTTGTTTCCTATTCCGGCTGGTTGTCGGCAGGTCAGCAAGTCACGATACTCGGTTCGGTGCCCAGAGTCGCAATCCATCGACTTGACAATCATTGTCATTTTTGTTGAGAATGATTCCCATGAAGATTAAGCGTGTTCTCCCCGCCCTGTCCTTGACGCTTATCGCTGGCGCACTTGCCGCCTGTTCTGCCGGTGAAACCGGCAAAACCGAAGATGTCACCAGGGTGGTTGCTTCCTTCTATCCGGCTGAGTTTCTTGCCAAGCGCATCGGCGGCGATCTAGTCAGCGTCCAGACACTTACCTCGCCCGGCGCTGAGGCCCACGACCTGGAGTTGACTGCAAAACAGGTCGTTTCGTTGAACGAAGCCAAAGTCTTGGTTTATCTCGCTGACTTTCAAGCAGCGGTCGACGATGCCGTCGAAAAGGCCGATCGCACCCAAGGCTCGACGGTCGATATTGGTGCTCACGTTGCCGATCTCGAAGACAGCCACGAGCACGATGACGGGCATGACCACGATGAGGGACATGACCACGAGCATGACCCGCATGTCTGGCTCGACCCGCAGAACATGATCGTCGCCGCCAACGATGTACTGGCCGCACTCGTTTGGGCCAACCCGGCTGCCGAGACCGAACTCAAGCAGAACGCCGAAGTGTTGATCAGCGAACTCGGCGACCTCGATTCGAAGTTCCAAGCCGGCTTGGTTGACGCGAGTTGTGAACGACGCGAGTTCATCACTTCCCACGCGGCCTTCGGCCACTTGGCGCACGCCTATGACCTCGTACAAGTTCCGATCAGCGGACTCGACCCGCACAGCGAACCGAGCGTGGCCGCGCTGGCGGAAATTTCCGACCACGTCCGCGAAGAGGGCTTCACCACGGTGTTTACCGAGCCGCTCACCTCGCCGAACCTTGCCAAGACCATCGCTCGTCAAACCGGCGCAAAAACCGCCGTGCTGGATCCAATTGAGGGACTGACAAAGCAAACCGCCGATCAGGACTATGTTTCCCTCATGGAACAAAACTTGGCGGCGCTGAAGTTGGCGAACGGGTGCCAATGACAACTCCGGTGATTGCGGCCCGGTCGGTTGCAGTCCGACTCGACGGTACGCCCGTGCTGCGTGGCGTGGACTTGACCGTGTCTTCCGGTGAGTTTGTCGCCATCTTGGGCCCGAACGGGTCCGGCAAATCGACCTTGGTTCGCACCTTGGTCGGCCTTTTGCCGTTTGCCGGGCAGATTGAACTTTTCGGCACTCCCCTGGGTTCGTTTCACGACCACGCCCGGGTTGGGTACATGGCCCAGCGGCCCGAATTGACCGCGTCGGTGCCAGCCACCGTGACTGAAGTCGTCCAGAGCGGGGCGGTCTCACGCAACCCGCGATTTGGTTGGATCACCCGCGCCGATCGCCAAAGCGCCAAAGCGCTAATCGAGCGGGTTGGTTTAAGCGCTTATGCTGACCGCCCGATCGGCCACCTTTCCGGTGGTCAGCAACAGCGTGTTCATATCGCCCGGGCCTTGGTAACTGGTCCAGACCTAGTGGTGATGGATGAACCGACCGCCGGGATCGACGCCGAGAGCGCCGAAGTTTTTGCTGGCTTGCTCGCCGAATTGGCCGCCGCCGGCACCGCGATCGTGATGGTCGCTCATGAGCTTGGTCCGCTTGGCCCGCTGGTGAACCGGGCGGTCCACATCGAAAGCGGCCAGGTCGAGTACGACGGCCCGGCCACCGGACCTGGCACGCACGAGCACGCGCACGATCACAGCCACAGCAGCGAACCTGAACACGCACAAACCGTGCCGGTAGAAGGGCCGCTGCCATGAGCATTCTGTCTTACTCGTTCATGCAGTACGCGCTGGTCGCGGCGGTTGTCACCGGTCTGAGCGCGCCAGCGGTGGGAACTTTCATCGTGCAACGTCGACTCGCGCTGTTAGGTGATGGTCTTGGCCACGTGGCGCTGACCGGCGTCGCCCTAGGACTACTCACCGGCGTGGCTCCCTTGGCCACCGCCATCGTAGTTGCGATTGGCGGGGCCATCTTGATCGAACTGCTTCGGGCCTATGGGCGCACCAGCGGTGATTTGGCCTTGGCGATGTTGTTCTACGGCGGCATCGCCGGGGGTGTGTTGTTGACTAACCTGGCGGGCGAATCACCAGCCACGTTGAACCAGTACCTTTTCGGCTCGATCATTACCATGAGCCCAACCGACTTGGTCGTTGTCGTGGCCCTCGGGCTGGTCGTCGTGACAGTTTCGATCCTGCTTCGCCCCCAGTTCTTTGCGCTCTGCCAAGATCAGGCGCACGCCAAGGTCATGGGAGTGCCCGTTCAGTTGTACGGCATGTTGCTTGCCGTCTTGGCGGCAGTCACCATCACGGTCGCGATGCGCACCGTTGGTTTGCTTTTGGTCTCGGCGCTGATGGTCGTGCCGGTCGCGGCGGCCCAACAGTTCTCGTCCAGTTTCCGGGCCACTCACCTGTGGGCCATGGCTGTTGGCGTGTTCTCGGCAGTCGCCGGGTTGATCACCAGTTACCAGATCGACGCCCAGCCGGGGCCGACGATCGTCATCATTGCCTTGGCCACCTTCGTCATAGCCGCAGGAGGAAGCAAATGGAGCAAGCGCAACGCAGCACCCGTCAACGACGAGCCGTCAGCGCACTAGTTGGCGAACTGGCTGGTTTCAGTTCGGCCCAACAGATTCACGCCCAGTTGGAGAGTCGAGGCCAAAACGTCGGGCTATCCACCGTCTACCGCACCTTGCAGTCGATGGCGGACGCTGGCGAAGTTGATGCGCTTCGAGCCGACGACGGCGAGACGCTATATCGCAATTGCAGTCGCGGGCACCATCACCACCTGGTGTGCCGGTCATGTGCTCGCACGGTCGAGGTCGAAGGTCCGGTGGTTGAGCAGTGGGCCGACAAGATCGCCGAAGAAAATGGTTTCGCCGACGTCTCGCACACCTTGGAGATCTTCGGCACCTGCGCCGCCTGCCGCCACGAAGGCACGAAGTGATTTACCACCGCCTCGGTCCAGAACTGACCGCTGCTGAACTGTACGAAGTGTGGCGCATCCGTGACGCCGTGTTCTCGGTGGAACAACAGTGCACCGAAGCCGATGTCGACGACGTCGACTTGCGTGAGGACTGCACCCACTTTTGGGTAGGGGGCACCGATGGTCGGATCGACTCCTACCTGCGCACCTACCTAAGTGATGACCTGCGCAAGATCGGCCGCGTTGCCACCGTCACCTCCGCGCGTGGACGCGGCTTAGCCGGCGAGTTGCTCACCGAAGTAATCAGGCTTTGGGGAGATGGGGAACTTGCCCTGGGCGCTCAAGCCCATTTGGCCGATTGGTATCGCGGGTTTGGCTTTGAGGTTTGCGGTCCCGGCTTCGTTGAAGCCGGAATCGATCACTTGCCGATGCGCCGCAGACCGTAAGTCAGGGCGTCAACGAGTGCCTCGAACGAGGCTTCGATGATGTTCGGCCCAACACCAACCGTGACCCACGAACTCTTGCCGTCGGTGGTCTCGATCAGCACCCGAGTAACCGCGTCGGTGCCATGACCCTGGTCGAGGATGCGAACTCGAAAATCGATCAAGTGGAAGTTCGCGACATCGGGATAGACCTGCTCGATCGCTTTTCGCAGTGCGTGGTCGAGCGCGTTAACCGGCCCGTTGCCTTCACCCACGACGGCCAAGCGCGTGCCGCCTGCGACGACCTTCACAATCGCCTCGGCGTCACGTGATCCGGCAATCACCCGCCAGTCCTCAACCTCAAAGAATGCCAACCGCTTGCCGTTGACCTCCTCTTGCAGCAGCAACTCGAACGAGGCGTCCGCGGCTTCGAAGGTGTAGCCCTCCTGCTCCATCGCCTTGACTCGATCGGTGATCCGGGTGAGCATCGCTGGATCGCCAGACAAGTCAAACCCGAGCTCGCGTCCCTTGAGTTCGATCGTCGCTCGGCCGGCCATTTCCGAAACCAGCAAGCGCATGTCATTACCGACCAAGGCCGGGTCCATGTGTTGGTAGAGGTCCGGGTCGACTCGGATCGCGCTGGCGTGCAGTCCAGCTTTGTGAGCGAACGCCGAGACGCCGGTGTACGGCTGGCGAGCCGCTGGCGGATAGTTGGTGATTTCGCTGATCGCGTGCGAGATCCGAGTAGCGTCAGCCAGCACACCTTCTGGCATGACCTGCTGGCCCAACTTGAACTCCAAGTTCGCCACCGAGGTGATCAAGTCAGCGTTGCCGGTGCGTTCGCCATAGCCGTTGACGCAGCCTTGCAGGTGGGTGGCGCCGGCTTGGACTGCCGCCAAGGAGTTCGCGACCGCGCAGCCGGTGTCGTTGTGGGCGTGAATGCCCAGCCGGGCCCCGGTGGAGTCGAGTACATCAGCGACGATCTCGCTGACCCAGTTGGGCAACATTCCGCCGTTCGTGTCACAAAGTACGGCTACTTCGGCGCCAGCTTCGGCGGCGACTCGAACTACTTCTAGGGCGTAGTCGCGGTTGTCTTGGTATCCGTTGAAGAAGTGTTCGCAATCGACAAAAACTCGCTGGCCTTCATTGCGCAGGTGGGTGACCGAGTCGCGCACCATTTCGAGGTTCTCCGCAAGTGTCGTCCGCAGGGCCTTTTCGACATGCTTGTCGTGGCTCTTGGCAACCAAGGTGACCACTGATGCGCCAGAGTCGCGAAGCGCGGCGATGAGTGGGTCATCAGCTGCCGCGACGCCAGCGCGGCGAGTCGCGCCAAAGGCGGCCAAGGTGGCGTGTTTGAGGTCCAACTCCTTGGCCGCTAGGGCGAAGAATTCGGTGTCTTTGGGGTTCGAACCTGGCCAACCGCCTTCGATGTAGCCCACGCCCAAGTCGTCGAGATGCTGAGCAATCGCCATCTTGTCGTGCACCGACAAGTTCAGCCCCTCTTGCTGAGCGCCGTCACGCAACGTCGTGTCATAGACATGAAAGTCGGCCGGGTCGTGCTTGCCGAATGTGATGCTCATCTGCGGCTTCCTGTAGTTCGGTCGGTCCAACAAAAAAGCCCCCCGGATATGGGAGGCGGCGCGGCTGAAAGGATTCTTCAGACGCGCTTAGAAATGATGATCACCGACGAGGTCATGGCAACATGTTACACCCCGCCGGAGCGATCAGCGGGTTTGGGACCAAGATGCGCGAGCGTCTCGGGCCGCAGAATTTGCTCCAGTTTGTCTTGCGGCATCAGACCCTTTTCCAACACCAGTTCAGCCACACCCCGACCAGTAGCCAATGCCTCCTTAGCCAATTCAGTGGACGCCTCGTATCCCAGGTACGGATTGAGTGCAGTCACTAACCCGATCGAGTTGGCCACCTCCATTCGCAAGTGGCCCTCGTTGGCGGTGATGCCCTTGACGCAATATTCGGTCAGCGAAATGATCGCCATTCGCAGACGAAACAGCCCGGCCGAAAGGGAATAGCAGATCACCGGCTCGAAGGCGTTCAGTTGAAGTTGGCCGGCCTCAGCCGCCAGGCTGACGGTTACGTCGTTGCCGATGATCTGGAACGCCACCTGGTTCACCACCTCAGGGATAACCGGGTTCACTTTGCCGGGCATAATGCTCGAACCGGCTTGGCGCGGGGGCAGGTTGATTTCGCCAAGACCGGCTCGTGGCCCGGACGAGAGCAGCCGCAAATCGTTGCAAATCTTGGAAAGCTTTATCGCCACGCGCTTTAGCGCCCCTGACATTTGCACAAACGCGCCACAGTCCTGGGTGGCCTCAATCAAATCGACCGCCGTAACCAATGGCAGGTCCGAGATTCGGGCCAAGTGTTCGCACGCCCTCGGCACGTATCCTTCCGGGGCGTTCAATTGGGTACCGATCGCGGTGGCGCCGAGGTTGATTTCGTGCATTTGATCCAACGCTTGGCCGATACGTTTGCGGTCTTCGGCGATCATCAACGCGTACGTCCGAAACTCTTGACCCAACGTCATCGGCACCGCATCTTGCAGTTGGGTGCGACCCATTTTCAAAACGTCTGCGAACTCCTCGGCCTTTACTTCGAAGGCACGCTGCAGGCCCACCATCGCCTCGATCAGGTCATGGGTGGCCAGAATCGTCGCGATCTTTACTGCCGTCGGGTAGACGTCGTTGGTCGACTGGCTGAGGTTGACGTGTTCGTTCGGGTGGACGACCGAATAGTCACCTAGTTCGTATCCCAGAATCTCCAACGCCCGGTTTGCGATCACTTCGTTGGCGTTCATGTTGGTGGAGGTGCCTGCACCGCCCTGGATCACGTCAACAACGAACTGGTCGTGCAGTTCCCCGGCCCGAATCTCCTGGCAGGCAGTGACGATAGCTTCGTAGGGTTCGTCGGCCAAAATGCCAAGATCATGGTTGGTTTCGGCGGCTGCCTCTTTGACCATCGCCAACGCTTTAGGCAAATGCGGAATGATCGCGATCGGCACATCGGTGATCGGGAAGTTCTCGCACGCACGAGACGTGTGCACGCCCCAGTAGACATCAGCGGGAACCTTACGGTCACCCAGGAGGTCGTGCTCGATCCGAAAATTTTCCTGCAGGTGGCTCACTTGGCCATCAAACCACCGCTACCGCAGTTCAGCACCCACTGTCGCCGCGGCCGCGACAATCTTTTCGCGAGCGGCTTTGATCTGCGAATCGGTCAATGTTTGGTCGGTTGCACGCAACCGGACGGCCAGCGCCAGTGACTTGCGCCCAGCCGGCACCTGGTCACCGGCGTAAACGTCAAACAGTCGGACCGACTCGAGGAGTTCAGACGCCCCTTCGATCGCGGCCACCAAGTCTGCAGCGGGCAACGACTCGTCTACGACAAAAGCGAAGTCCTCTTTGGCGACCGGGTAGGTCGAGAAGCTGGGCTTGGGTCCGATCGGCGGCGAAGCGGCAATCAACGCATCGAGGTTGAGTTCGAGCGCGGCCACCCGGCCGGGCAGTCCGTACGACTCGGCCACCTTCGGGTGAATCTCGCCGGCATGGCCGATTACTTGGTCGCCAAGCTTGAACTGGGCGCACCGGCCAGGATGGAACGGAGCCAGTTGGTCGTTCTCAAGCGTCAAGTCAACGTGCAGGTTATTGGCCACGAGTTTGAAGAGGGCGACGGCGTCGGTCCAAGCAACAACTCGTCCGGTGCCATTCCAGCCAGAGCGCTCCCGCTCCCCCACCAGAACCGCGCCGAGGTGACGCGGCTGGTTGGGCAGGGCGGCGTCGAGGGCTGCAAGTTGTGCTGGCGTGGGGCGCGAGTCGACACCATAGATC
>JAPXRA010000051.1:0-9489 GCA_033813795.1 Aeromicrobium sp.
GTACTCCTAACTCGGTTCAACGCCAACCTGCGATTGGCTGTTCCCGTAGCCTCGATTCGTGAGCGCACAACAGCCAGATCAGCCGCGACGCTTCGAAATCCCGATCGGAGTGGAAATCGCTGCGGCGTGGGCGTGGCGAATCCTAGTGATCGGTGCGGCCGTTTACGGCGTCGGTTGGTTGCTCGCTCACTTCTCCGAGGTGACGGTGCCGATCGCGATCGCCCTGCTCTTGGCGGCGCTCACAGCCGGCGCGGTCGACTGGCTCGTACGTCACCGAGTGCCTCGGATAGTGGCTACCTTTGCGGTGGTTTTTGGCCTGATTGCAGTAGTAACTTCAATGATCGCGGTGATCGGGCAGCAACTCTCGACCCAGTTTGAGGACTTGCGCGACAGCGTGGTTGAGGGGATCGCGCAACTGCAGGACTGGTTTCGCAACGGCCCGTTGGGCGTCTCCGACGAGGAACTCGGCAGGTGGGTAGACCAGTTACAAAAGACGATCGCGAAGAGCGACGGTCAAGTGTTCGCCCAAGCGACCCACCTCGGCAGTCAAGTCGGTCATTTCGTGACCGGTTTCTTCATCGCCCTTTTTGCCCTGTTCTTCTTCCTTTACGAGGGCGACCGGATCTGGGGATGGCTGGTTGCGCTCTTCCCAAAGAGCTCTCGGGCCAAACTCGCCTCGTCCGGGGTAGCAGCGTGGGCAACTCTGACGAACTTCGTGCGCGCCACGGTCTTGGTGGCATTCGTCGACGCAGTTGGCATCGCAGGCGTCGCGTTGATCTTGAACGTTCCTTTGGCCGCCGCGATCGGCGTGCTGGTGTTCTTGGGCGCCTTCATTCCGATCATTGGCGCCTTGCTTTCGGGCATGGTGGCGGTCTTGGTCGCTCTAGTCGCCCACGGTCCGGTCACGGCCTTGCTGATGCTCGCCGGCGTAGTGGCGATTCAGCAGTTGGAGTCGCACGTGCTGCAGCCGTTCATCATGGGCCACCTGGTGGCGGTGCATCCGCTGGCGATCATCTTGGCAATCGCTGCCGGAATCGTGACCGCCGGGATTGTTGGCGCGCTGCTTGCAGTTCCGTTTGCTGCCTGCCTCAACACCGTGGTCAAGCACTTGGCGGGAGACGGCCAGTCCGGGGCGCCTGAAATCGGTCCTGACGATCCGATCGCCACGACATAGGGTTGAGTCGTGGACCTAACCGATGCCAAGGCAGCACAAGTTCTCCTTCAGGGGGTCAGCGAAGTCACCCCGCTATCGCACTCGCGTTGGCTGCACGAGTTCGTTGGGCGGCCGGTATACCTAAAGTGCGAGAACTTGCAGCGCACCGGCTCGTTCAAGATTCGCGGCGCCTACACCCGTATCGCTAGGCTCACCGATGCCCAACGGGAGAACGGTGTGGTTGCAGCCAGCGCCGGCAATCATGCCCAAGGGGTGGCGCTAGCGGCCTCCATGCTCGGCGCATCGGCGACGATTTTCATGCCACACGGAGCAGCGCTGCCGAAGGTGCAAGCCACCCGCGGCTACGGCGCCGAGGTGCGTTTTGCGGGCTTGGGTGTCACCGAGTCCTTGGTAGCGGCCCAAGAGTTCGCCGACGCTACTGGGGCTACTTTGATCCACCCGTTCGACCACGCCGACGTGGTGGCCGGCCAGGCAACAGTTGGGTTAGAGATCGTGGCGCAGTTGCCCGAGGTGGCCACGATCCTCGTCCCGGTTGGCGGCGGAGGATTGGCTGCAGGTATCGGCCTACTGAAGTCCGAATACCCACAGATCAAGGTCGTCGGCGTGCAAGCCGAATCGGCTGCGGCCTACCCCGATTCCTTGGCCGAAGGGATGCCGGTCGAGGCCAGTTTGGGTTCGACCATGGCTGATGGCATCGCCGTGGCAAAGCCGGGGGATGTGCCGTTTGAACTGATCACCAAATACCTCGACGACGTGGTCACCGTTTCCGAAGAGTCGATGAGCCAGGCGCTGATCGGCCTGCTCGAACGCGGCAAACTGCTGGTCGAGCCGGCCGGTGCGGTTGCGGTGGCTGCACTGTTGACGCATCCGCAGCGGTTCGATGGGCCAGTGGTGCCGGTGCTCTCCGGCGGCAACATCGACGCGTTGCTGCTGCTCGAAGTAATCCGCCACGGCCTCGCCTCGGCTGGCCGGTTCCTGATGTTCCACGTTCGGATCACCGATCGACCTGGCGAACTGATGCGGCTGCTGACCGCGCTGGCCGAGATGGACGTCAACATTTTGAACGTCCACCACGACCGCGGGTCTGAGGCTCTTGGCGTGCGCGAAGTCGACGTCGCTTTGCAGGTGGCTACCCGTGGCGCCGGCCACCGCGAGGACGTTCGGGCAAGATTGGCCGAACTTGGCTACGAGTTGTACTGAGTAGGTCGTCCGACCTCAGAACGGCTTGGCTTCGACGATCTCAACTTCGATCGCCTTGCCGTTTGGTGCCTGGTAACTGGCGCTGTCACCGGCGTACTTGCCCATGATCGCCGCGCCAAGCGGAGAGGTGGGGGAGTAAATGTCTAGGTCCACGCTGGAGTCGAGGCTGAGCAGTTCGCGAGCACCCAACAAGAACGTCTCGGTTTCGCTGTCGCCAGCGAACCGGATGGTGACCTTCATCCCGGCTTCGACTAGACCGTCATCGGCCGGAGCCTCGCCCACTTCGACGCGGCGCAGTTTGTCTTCGAGCGCGTTGATCCGCGCGACGGTCTTGCCCTGCTCTTCGCGAGCGGCGTGGTAGCCGCCATTTTCCTTGAGGTCGCCTTCGTCGCGGGCAGCAGCAATCTTGACCACCACGTCGGGAAGAACCACGTTCTTGAGGTTGTCCAACTCGGCGACGAGTCGCTCGTATGCCTCCTGGGTGACCCAGATGGTTTCGGTCGACATGGGGTACTCCTGTCCTACGTGCGACACCCCGGGAACTCCCGGGGTGAAATTCCTATTCTACAGCACTAGGCCGCTTTGCAAGATTCCAAGCGGCCGGTTACTGCCCGGCGCTCGGTCAGCAGTTCGACCTTGACCCGCACGTGGTCATCGGCTGAAGCGGCTACGTCGATGGTCTTTTGGCCCACAATCGCTTTGTCTTGGGATTGGGCGTAGACCGTGCATTTCAGGGCGATCGGCTCGTCACGGTAGACGTCCAGCGAGATCGAGATGTTCTGGTCGTCGATCACGTCGTAGGCGAAAACTTCGGCCTGAAACGAAGGGGTTTCATACCAAGCCGACCAGGCCGCCCAAGCGATTCCGACGCTGACTCCAATTGCGGCGATCAGCGGCCACACCCAGCGTGGCTTCCTGCGATCGGTTCGGCCGTAGCGGTCATCAAGGTCACTCACGTATTCCAGTCTCTCAGGCGCGTGGGAAGATAGCCGACGTGGTCGAATCCAACGGTTTGCGGTTGATGCATGTTCATGCCCATCCTGACGACGAGTCGAGCAAAGGCGCGGCCTCGACCGCCAAGTACGTCGCCGAGGGGATCGACGTCCACGTGGCGACCTGCACTGGCGGTGAGCGCGGCTCGATCCTGAACCCGGGATTCAACCATCCTGGAATTGCGGAGAACCCCGAACTGATCAGTCAGATTCGACGCGAGGAAATGGACCGTGCGCGCGAGATCTTGGGGATCAAGCAGGACTGGCTCGGCTTCGTTGATTCAGGCTGGCCAGAGGGCGACCCGAAGCCGCCGCTGCCCGAAGGTTGTTTCGCGCTGGTGCCGCTGGAAGACGCTGCTGCACCACTGGTGCGGCTGATCCGGTCGTTTCGTCCGCATGTGTTGACCACCTATGACGAGAACGGCGGCTACCCGCACCCGGACCACATCAAATGCCACGAGATCAGCATGTTTGCCTTTGAGGCCGCCGCCGACCCGGCAAAATACCCCGAACTGGGCCAGCCGTGGCAGGTGCAGAAGGTCTACTACCACCACGGTTGGTCCTATGAGCGGATCGTGGCGATCGACGCAGCAATGACCCGGCACGGGCTGGAGTCGCCGTACAAAGAACGGCTCGCGAACTGGCAGGTTGACCCCGAGCACGACCAGCGAGTGACAACTCGCGTGCCGTGCTCGGAGTACTTCGAGATTCGCGACGAAGCGCTTTTGGCGCACGCCACCCAAATTGACCCGAACGGCTTCTGGTTCGCCGTGCCGCGCCAAGTGCAAGCCGAAGCTTGGCCAACCGAAGACTACGAACTGGTCAAGTCGATGGTGCCGACCACGACGCCAGAAGACGACCTTTTTGCTGGCCTTCGCTGAACCGGTTTCAGCCCACGGGGACCGGCGCGGCCTTCGCGGACTGCCCGGCCTGCCAAGTCTTCATCCCGCCGTCCAGGTTGGCCACGTGCTTTCCGTGCTGGTTGAGCAGGCGAGCGGCCAAGTATCCGCGCAAGCCCACTTGGCAGTAGACCACCGCGTTGTCGGGAACCTCGGCTAGGTGGTCGCGCAGGGTGTCCAGTTCAATGTTGATCGCGCCGGGGATCGAATCGCGCGCGTTCTCGGCTGGAGTACGCACATCTATGATCGGGCGAGAGTCGTCGAGTTCGTGCCACTGAACGGTCTGGACTAGTCCATCTTCGAGGTTGGAGTCGAGGTAGCCCAGCATGTTTACCGGGTCCTTGGCCGAACCGAACTGCGGTGCATAAGCCAAGTCCAGGTCAACCAGTTCACTGGCGGTCAGCCCGCCGCGCATCGCAGTGGCGATCACGTCGATTCGCTTGTCAGCGCCTTCGGGGCCGACGGCCTGAGCGCCAAGGATCTCGTCGGTTTCGGGGTTGACGATCAGCTTGAGCGACAACTGGGCCGCGCCGGGGTAGTAACCGGCGTGGTTTGCCGGGTGGGTGTGGATGATCCGCAGCGGCATCCCGGCGGCGCGCAGATTGCGCTCGTTGCTGCCGGTGGTGGCAACCTGCAGGCCAAACACGCCCAAGATCGCGGTGCCCTGCACTGGTCGTTCGCTGATCTTGCGACCGGCGATCACGTCGGCCACCAAGCGGCCTTGCCGGTTGGCCGGACCAGCAAGTGGCACCAGTCGGCTGGCGCCGGCCGGATCAGACTTCTCCACCGCATCGCCGACGGCATAGATCGACTCGTCGGAAGTTGCGAGGCGCTCGTTCACCGCGATTCCGCCGTTGGGGCCGAGCGCCAAACCGGCGTCGGTGGCCAGATAGACGTCTGGTCGCACCCCGATGGCGGCCACTACGACATCTGCTGCCAACGTCGTGCCGTCGGCGAGGGTGACTGAGTCGGGACCGATTTCGGTCACCGAAGTTCCCAAATGCAAGTCGACGCCGTTTTGGCGCAGCACGTCCTGCACCGGTGCGATCATTTCGGCGTCCAACGGCGTCATCACCTGGGGCGCGGCCTCAACCACCGCTACGGCCAGATCGCGGTGGCGCAGATTCTCGGCCAACTCGATCCCGATGAAGCCGCCGCCGATTACCACTGCGGACTTCGCGCCGGCGATCGCGGCGATCATCTTGTCGGTGTCTTCGATGTCGCGCAGGGTTAGGGCGCGCTCGATGCCTGGCACCGGTGGCACGATCGGCCGGGCGCCTGGCGAGAGGATCAAAACGTCGTAAGGCAACTCGAGTTCTTTGTCGGCGGCGATGTCGCGCACCACCAGCATCTTGTTGTCGCGGTCGATCCGGATGGCCTCATGCAGCACCTTGACGTTCAAGCCAAAACGGGCGCCGAGGGATTCGCTGGTGTTTAGCAGCAGGCTTTCGCGGTCTTCGATCACGCCGCCCACGTGATAGGGCAGGCCGCAGTTCGCGAAGGAGACGTGGCCGCTGCGTTCGACGATGGTGATTTCGGCGTGCTCGAGGAGTCGGCGAAGGCGGGTGGCCGCCGACATGCCACCGGCGACGCCACCGACGATCAGGATGCGAGGGTTTTGCGGTAGTGAGTTAGCCATACCCCGACTATACCCCCTGGGGTATGGTCGGATACCATCGGGGGTACCGTTTAAAAGATATCCGAAAGGAAACCTATATGTGCTCTCCAGTGCCGTGCATCGTATGTGGCAAAACGACGTGGAGCGGTTGCGGCCAGCACGTCGACGCGGTCAAGCAGATGGTCCCGGCTGACCAGTGGTGCAATGGTCACGGTCCGGATCAACCAGGCGAGGCGTGGACATATTCGGCGGAGATCGGCTGATGACCACGATCGAACCGGCGAACCTCGAATCGGTAGTAAAACGACTCAAGCGTGCCCAGGGCCAGATCGGCGGCGTGATCGCCATGATCGAAGACGGCCGTGACTGCAAAGACATCGTTACCCAGGTTGCTGCGGTATCCAAAGCGCTCGACCGGGCTGGGTTCGCCATCATTTCGACCGGGCTGCAGCAGTGCCTGACCGAACCAAACAGTGCCGACGGTGTTGCCGACCTGGAAAAGTTGTTCCTGTCGCTTGCCTGACGTGCGAGTTGGCCCTCACTTGGCCGGGGCTAGGCTGGTGAGGTGAACACCTTGCAGTTTGCGGTCTTGGCCATTGAGGAAATCGACCCCGAAGGCAATCAGTCGATCGGTTGGTTGGCTGGCATTTACACGCTCGGTCTATTCATCGTGGTCGGCCTGTTGCTGTGGTCGTTCGTTGTAGTTTCGCGCAAGGCCCGCCAGCCGTGGGACGGCGAAGACGCCGACGGCACAGTCGACATTGACAAGTCTGAAGAGCCGCCAACCTCCTGAGCCAGGTTCCCCTGTGGTGCCGGTAGAACTGACCACCAATCGACTCTGGCTGCGGCCTTGGTTGCTAGGTGACCGCGATGCGTTCGCGGAAATCTGCGCCGACCCCGAAGTAATGCAGCATTTTCCTGAGCCGCTTTCGCGGTCACAAAGTGATGCGCTGGTGGATCGAATCCAAGACCAATTCGCGCGCACCGGCTGGGGCCTTTGGGCCGTCGAAGTGCGCGAATCAGGACGGTTTATCGGCATGGTTGGCCTCAACCCGATCCCAGAGGCAGTAACAACTGCCGCCGCCTTGCCAGTGGGCGCGGTCGAAGTCGGTTGGCGACTCGCCAAGTCGGCTTGGGGTTTTGGCTATGCCACCGAAGCGGCGACCGCAGCAACCGAGTTTGGCTTGGCCGAACTTCAACTCGGCCAGATCTTTTCGTTCACCGCGCTGACGAACGACAAGTCGCTGGCGGTGATGGAGCGACTAGGCCTAGAACGGTTGGCCGATTTTGACCACCCGGCGCTGTCGGCCGGTCATAGGCTGCGGCGCCACGCGCTTTACTCGACACCAGCATCGAAGATGCGCTGAACAAATTCATTGACCCACCCGACAGCCTCGTCGAGGTTCGGCAAGACTTCGAGACCTTCGGCGGCTTCGTCATACAGGGTGGTCCAGTGATGTCCGGCAACTACGGTTGGTGGCCAGGCTTGTTGGCGGCGGTAGTCAAAAAGCCTCGCGCAAGTCGCCGCAACCTGTACGAGATTCAAGTCTTCGCCTTGGCTGAGTAACTGGAGGTCTACGAGGTCGTGCGCTCGATCATTATTTTGGCTTGAGGCGGCATGGAGTTTCTGCGCGACCTGGTGGTCGGTGCGCATCACCGGCACAGGTTTTGGCGCTTCCATGCCAAGCTCAGTGAAGAGGCCGGCGAGGCCGTCGGCGAGTACGTGCTCGGGTTCATTTGCATCCCCGAGCTCATTGTGGCCCAACTCGAACTTGACCGTACACCAAGGCCTGCTTCGATAGTTGAGCTTCACTTCGAATGGCTGCATAACGTAAGCCGTCGGTACCGAAGGCGGTCGCGGTGCCGCTTTCTCGACCAGCCTGCCGGTGAATCCTGCCCATCCAGTCGCCAACGAATCCTCGAAGTCGTTGCGAAACTTGGCGAGCGGCTGAACGCGCGAGGCATCGAGATCTTGCGTGAATCGCGTATCGCTTCCGTATCGCAATGCCATTGCGCTGCCGCCCTTAACCACGCCTTCGGGCAGCATCTGTCCAACCACGACTAGGGCCATGCTGATACGTCGGCGCTGCGCGAGCCTTTCAGCTCCTTCGAGGTTGCGAATGCGTTGCTCCAAGGAGCGCACGCTCGTTGGAGCACTCGAGTAGCTCATGAGCGCAATCCTTTTCGAACTTGCTGCCATTGCGTTGTGGTAAGCAGACCGTCTTGGCGTGCCTGTTTCGCCGAGTTCAGGAGTCGCTCAGTTTCGATGCGTCCGCGACACTCGAGGATGGCGTCAGCGACAGGCTGTGCTCTGAGGCCCTCGTAGAAAGTTGTAGTCGCCTCGCCTTTGACCTGGGTCAATTCAACGAATTGAGGCAGTTTGGGGCGAACTCGACGGCTTACGGCTACCTTGATTCGCCGGGGGTTCACATCAGCAAGCCCGAGCAGAGCGAGCACCGACTCTGCGTGCAGGTACGCACCTTCGCCAGCGCGCAGGAGTGCCTCATAAAACTGGTCGTAGGCGGTCACCGGAATATCCGGCACTCGGTACAGCCCGTAAGTGATGTTCTCCAGCCCGCCCCGCGCGGCAAGTTTAGGGAGCTCGACCGCCGGCACGCCGGCCTCTGTCGCCGCTTTTGTGGTGACGTAGCCGTAGTGATCGAGTGCGATCTCGCGCACGATGTCTCGATACTTCATTACTGCAGCCATGTCACAACTATACCGAAAACGGTAGTGTTGTGACATTCGGCGAATATCTAAGCTGGGATACCTGACAAGGTATGGATTCAGCCAAAATCCCTCTTCGCGAGGAGGCTGCGCCACTAGTCGGCGCGACTCACGTCTTTTCATACCGCGGCCCATTAGGTTGTGTGCCATGGTCACGCTGATTCCACCAGAGCCGACATTCGTCACAAGTTCGGAGCAACTCGTCTGGGAGAACCTGCGCGACTCTCTTGGGCCAGAGGATGTGCTGTTTGCCAACTTGCGGCTGACCGACGAAGCCAAAGATTACGAGGCCGACCTCGTGGTGGTCTTGGCCGGCGTCGGTGTGGTGGTGGTCGAAGTAAAAGGCGGGCTGGTCTCATTTGATGATGGCTGGAAGATCGAGCGAAAAGGCAAAGTTCACGAGATTGACCCGGTCACGCAGGTTCGCGATGCCAAGTACGCCCTGCGCAAATATGTTGGCCAACGCTCATCGCAGGCCACAATCGTGTGGGCGCACGCACTGGTGACGCCATACACCTCGTTCGCCGACGATTTTGACTTGCCGGACCTGCCGCGTTGGGCGCTGCATGACAAAGGCGACCTAGCCGATTTGGCGGCACGCTTGGCAGTAACTGCCCGAAAAATGGAACGCGATTTTGAGGTTCCTGACCGGGTGCACATCGACTCGCTGATCCGGATTCTCAGCGGCAAACCCACTGCGCCGACCTTGCAGGACGTCGCCGACCTGGTCGAAGGCACCGCCGACCGGCTAACGCAAGAACAAGCCACGATCTTGCAGGTCACCCGGCTGCTGCCGCGGATGGAGATCCGCGGCGGAGCCGGCTCGGGCAAGACGTCACTTGCGCTGGCCCAAGCCAAACAGTTGACTCGCGGCCGCTC
>JAPXRA010000052.1:0-7543 GCA_033813795.1 Aeromicrobium sp.
TCGACTTCTTCTGGCCGAATCACCGCTTGGGCGGTGGTCGAGGCCAGGTCCAAGCCGTGCTGATAGGGCATCCAGAACGAGGCGAACAGGCTCTTGATTTCCCGATTCGACTGGCGCACCAACGGCCTTCGGGCGCGCCGGGCCTTTAGCATCGGACCCGGATTGGCGAACACGGTTAGCAGGGCCACGAGTTCGCCGCGCGAACTTCGCAGGTCCTTGCCGAGCAAGAATCCGAGGAACCGCAGCAACGAACCCAAGAACAAGCGCGTGCTGACCAGCAAGAATCGACTACGGTCGGTGTTGGCCAGCATCGTGTAGAGCGCGGCCGCCCGACGTTCGCCGGCGTGTTCGGCGATTCCGCCGCGGCGATTCCGGCGGCGGTTTCGGCTGGCTTCGGCGTGGAAAATGACCGCCTTTGGTGCGGTGCGAACTCGGTAGCCAGCGCGGTTGGCGCGCCAGCCGAAGTCGATGTCGTCGAAGAACAACGGCAGGTGCGGGTCGAGTCCGGCTAAGGTCTCCCAAACACTGCGCCGCACCAACATGCCAGCCGTGCTCACCGCAAGAACGTCTTTTGCCCAGTCGTGTTGGCCGGCGTCTGGTTCGCCGGACTCCAACCCGGTTTCGCGGTGACCGGTGCCAGTTACCGTGACTCCCACTTCGAGCAACCGTCGAAGAGACGGCCATTCGCGGATCTTCGGACCAACTACACCGATGTTTTGATCGCTGGTTGCTTCATCGAGCAAGGCGGCTAAGGAATCAGGTGCGCAAACGGCGTCGTCGTGCAGCAACCAGATCCAGTCGTAGGCCTCAGTCTCGGACTCCAACACCTGGGCGATCTTCTGGCCGTACCCGGTGCGCGGGGTCGCAATCACTACGCGTTCGGCGTTCTGGTGTTCGGTCAGCAGGTTCGTGGTCGCCGCGTCGGTGTCGTCGTGCACCAGAACGAGATTGTCTGGCCGAAAGGTCAGAGCGTCCAATGACGCCAAGGTTTGCGGTAGCCATCGCGAACCGCGGTGAGCTACTAGAACAGCCAAGACGCTTGGCGGGCTCGAACGCCAGCGCGCCGGAGTTTCGTCTTGAGGCATGTACGTCAGCCTATGCGGTCACCACTTGTTCAGTGGCGACACCGGCTGCAGATCAGGCGCGCTTCTTGAGCTTGCGTCGTTCCCGCTCAGACAATCCGCCCCAGATTCCGAAGCGTTCGTCATGGTTGAGTGCGTACTCGAGGCACTCGGACTTGACATCACAGGTGAGGCAAACGCGCTTAGCTTCGCGCGTGGAGCCACCCTTTTCTGGAAAGAACGACTCCGGATCGGTCTGCGCGCACAGAGCGCGCTCTTGCCACATGAGCTCGGGGTCGTCCCCTTCGATCCAACCGACGAATGACATAGGTGTAATTACAGTACGCTCCCTGCCTTACGTCAAGCCGAATCACAAATTTGGGGACTTGCTCGGCGTGTCGCGACCGGTTGAACCGTTAGCGTCGGGGTATGCCCGACTCCTTAGCGACCTTGCTTTCACCCAGTCCGCTGCCGCTGATCACCTACTACGACGTCCGAACTGGCGAGCGGGTCGAGTTAAGCGCAGCCACCACCGCCAACTGGGTCGCCAAAGTAGCGAACTTCTTGGTTGAGGACTGTGACGGCGAACGCGGCACTAGGCTGCGGATCGGCTTGCCGAGCCACTGGTTGCGGTTCGTTTGGCTGCTCGGCGCCTGGCGCATGGGAGCGATCGTGACCGATCACAACGCCGAGATCGCTCTAGTCGGACCAGAACTTGAAGCAAGCGAAGAGATTCGGCTCGCCGCTTCGCTGCGCCCGCTCGGCGCCCGCTTCGCCCAAGAGCCGTCCGGTTTCATCGACACTGCAATCGCAGTTCCAGCAAGCGGCGATGTTTTCATCGACGTTGATCCGCCCGAGGGAGACGACCTCGCCCTAGATCTGGGTTCAAGAACTGTCACGCACGCCGAACTGCTCTCGACCGAACCTAGTTCCGAGCGACTGCTGCGCCAGCCGGCCGATCTGGCCGAGGACGCGGTTGCAATCGTGTCGGCGATCGCCGGCGGCGGCTCCTTGGTGATCGTCAAGGGCGCCGGCACAAGCGACTTGGCCAAGATCGCCAGCCAAGAGCGTGCGCAACTTAGTCAGCCATAGCGTTCGTCCTACCCTTGGTGCCCTAAACTCGACGGAGCGCCCACCGGCGTAGCGGCAACGCATGGCAACCGAAGGAAAACACCAGATGACCCAATCGGTCGACGACCCGAAGGCCTACGGCCTTACCCGGGTGGGCGGTCGACCCCCATTTGGCCAATACCTGCGAGACGTCGCAAACCGGAAAGACTTCATCGTTTCCTTGGCGAAGTTTCGGATTGAAGCAGAGAACCAGCGCCAACGACTCGGCATGCTGTGGGTGGTCCTAAAGCCGCTGCTCAACGCACTCGTCTTCGGCTTGGTCTTCGGCATCTTGATGAAGAGTCGCAAGGACACGCCAGACTTCGTCGCGTTCTTGATCATCGGCGTGTTCATGTTCGAGTTCTTCAGTTCTTCGCTGAGTTCAGGCGCAAAGTCGATCACCAACAACCGCTCGCTAGTACAGAGTTTGGCCTTCCCGCGGATGGCGCTGCCGATTTCGGTGGTCACCCAAAAGTTCATGCAACTTGTACCCACCTTGGCGATCTTGTTCGTCATCTTGTTGGTGATGGGCCACCTGCCGACCTGGAACTGGCTGCTGCTGGTTCCGCTGGTCTTGCTCTATTTCATGTTCTGCACCGGGCTTGCGTTTTTCACCGCCCGAATGACGGTCCATTTTCGTGACCTGACGAACTTCTTGCCGTTCGTGACCAGGTTCTTCTTCTACACCACCGGAATCTTTTTCGCGTTCGACATTCGCTTCGCCGATCAACCACAACTGGTGTCGGCGATGGAATATCAACCGGTTTACGCATTCTTGAGCCTGGCTCGCGAACTGCTGTTGGATTCCGATCCGCTGTACGACGTTCGGATGAATCTGTGGCCGATCGTCGCGATCTGGGCGATAGCCACACTCGTGCTGGGCGCAATCTACTTTTGGGCAGCAGAGGAGAAGTATGGTCGCGTCGACTGACTCCCCCACTTCGCCGACAGAGCCCGCCCGCAAGCCCGTGGTGATGGTTCAGGATCTCCACGTGGAGTACGAGGTGTTGTCCACCGGCAAGCCGGCCACTGAAACCGATCGGCGTCGCCGCCTGTTCGCCAAGAGACGACACATGCAGAAAGTGCACGCGCTAAAGGGCGTCACCTTCACCGCCTACGAGAACGACAGCATCGGCGTGATCGGCTCGAACGGATCAGGTAAATCCACCCTGATGCGCGCAATTACCGGGCTTACCCCGGCCAGCAGTGGCGCGGTCTACGCCAGCAGTCGCCCCAGCATGCTCGGTGTCGGCGCGGCCCTGATCCGGGACTTGTCCGGCCAGCGCAATGTGATTCTGGGCGGACTGGCACTGGGTTTCACCAAGGCCGAGATCGAGGACCTGTACGACGAGATCGTTGACTTCGCCGATTTGCGCAAGTTCATCGATCTGCCGATGCGCACCTACTCCTCGGGCATGACCGCCCGCCTCAAATTCGCCATCGCCGCCGTGCGCAGCCACGAGATCTTGATCGTCGACGAGGCTCTGGCTGTTGGCGACCGCAACTTCCGCCAACGCAGCGAACAGCGTATCCGCGAAATTCGCGACAACGCCGGCACCGTCTTTTTGGTTAGCCACTCGATGAAGTCGATCCGCGACACCTGTAATCGGGTGATCTGGGTCGAAAAGGGCGAACTGCTGATGGACGGTGAGCCCAACGAAGTCATCGCAGCCTACGAAAGCCGCAACTCCTAAGCAATTCGATCAGCAGATCGAAGACAGGTCGTCGGTGTTGTTTGCCGAAGTCGGCGACGACGGGGTCGAGGTAGCGCTCGGGGTGGCCGTTGGCTTCGAAGTCGGAGCACTCGAACTGCCTTGGGCCGAATTCGCGCGCTTCTCACTCTTCTTGATCAGTTTGTCGATATCGGCGTGGATCTGAATGAAATCAGGTGTCTCGGTTGAGTACTCCGGCGGCACGATCGACAAGGTGGCGACCTTCTGGTTCCTGGCCTTCAAGGCGATGTCGCCGAAGGCTCCCAACTCGGAGGCCGGAATGTTCGTGCTCAGCATGGCAGCCGACGACGAGGCGATCTTGCCGGCGTTCAAGACGACCTTTTGTGGGCTCAGTTGCTGGATCATCGCTTGGATCAGGCATTTTTGCCGGCCCATCCGGGTGTAGTCATCCGATTGGACCCGGCTACGGCCGTACCAGAGCGCTTCTTTTCCGGTGAGCTTGCGCTTACCGGGCTGGATGTAGACCTGACGCCAAGCATCTTCTTGACCAAACATCGCGATCGGTTCTTTGATCTCCATCTCGATGCCGCCCATGGCGTCGACGAGCTTGGCGAAGCCCTTCATGTTGATCAGGACGTAGTAGTTCACCGAAAGGCCGGTTGCGCCCTCGACGGCGTCGAGCGTGGCGGCCAAACCGGGGTCGGCAGCGTCAGGATACAGGTCGGTGCGGTCTGCGGCCGTCGTGTGGACTGCATTCAGCAGGCATTCGGGGCCACAGTTGAAGCCGTACGGGTAGAGCGCGTGCATCGGCGAGTCTGTCGGGAACGGCACGTTTTGCAAGTTCCTGGGCAAAGAGACCATCACCGGCGCGCCAGTAGCGGCGTCAACGCTGACCAAGGTAATCGAGTCCGGACGCAGGCCGTATCGGTTGGCGCCAGAGTCAGAGCCGAGCAGCAAGATGTTGTATCTGCCGTTGAGCGATGGTCGAACTTCGGTCTCGTGGAATACCTGCTCGACGACTTCTTTAGAGGCTGACACGGTGTTCCAGCCCAAATAGGAGGTGGCAGTTACGACGGCGATAGCGGTGATGTTGACTACTGAAATCACCCCGAGGCGCCACCAGCCCAAGCTGTTGACCAAGGCAAGTCGCCAAGCGTCGATGAACAACAGCAGCCAAAGCACAACCGCGACCAGGCCGACGAGCCGAGCCGTGCCCAGCACGCTCGGGTCAGTGATCCAGTCGATTAACTGAACTCGATCTGGGCGGAACCGGAACCACAACAGGCTCAACGCGGCTAGGGCCGAAACCCAAAGCACCATGACCGTCAGGCCGAGTTTCCTTGACCCGGCTAGGAACTGTGCGATGCCTGGCAAAACGATCGTGCCGATGATTAACACGAGCGCCCGGCGTAAACCGCCGCTTTGCGCCACCCGCCTGGGGCGTGCACCCAAACCGCTCACACATGAACCTTTCTGAAATCAGACCAACGCCCTATTAAAGCCGCTTGCGCCAAGGGGATGCTCAGCAGGACTGGCTTAGGTCAGAGGTCTGGTTGGCTTTGCGGGGGTCGCGGGCCGACTCGCCGTTGGCGTCGAGTTTGATCTTCGGCAAGCTCGCATTGGCCATTGCAGACTTGACAGCGACTTTGCCTTCGGACTTTTCGACGGCTTCTGAAACTAGCCGGCGAACCTTCGGGTAATCGGGGTTTCCGGTATAGATCACCGGCGGCACCAGTGAGACGGTCGAAGTCGCCTGGGACTTAGATTTCAGCGCCAAGTCCATGAACACGTTCAGATCTTGACGCGGCACGCTCGTGTGCAACATCGCCGAACTGGACTCGGCGATCTCACGCATGTTCAGCATCACCTTTTGCGGGCTCAACTGCTGGACCATCGCGTTGATTACGCACTTTTGTCGCCCCATACGCGACCAGTCGTCGTTCTCGACCCGCGATCTGGCGTACCAGAGTGCTTGATCGCCAGAGAGTTTCTGCTCGCCGGCTTCGATATAACCTCGAATTGGCGAGCCGATGCCGCCGATCGCCGTGCGTTCGCGCACGTTCAGCCTCACGCCACCAACGGAGTCGATGAGCTTGGAGAAGCCCTTCATGTTCACTAGGGCGTAGTAGTTCAGGTCGAGGCCGGTGATTTCTTCGACCGCTTCCATCGTGGCGTCGATTCCTGGGTGTTTGTCGCCGAACAGGTCCGCGTGATCGTTGGCCCAAGTGCTCACCGCGTTTAGGTAGCACCCTTCGCAGTCAAAGCCGTTCGGGAACTCCTTGTCCATCACCGATCCGGCCGGGAACGGCACGTCCTCGAGGTTTCGCGGCAGGCCGATCAGAACGACTTTGCCGGTTTCGGCGTCGATGCTGGCAACGTTGAGCGAATCTGGCCGCATTCCGACTCGGTCCTTGCCCGAGTCGGTGCCCATAAGTAAGACGTTGTAGCGGCCGTCGTTTGGCTTACTTACGGTGTGGCCGACGAAAACGGTGTCGGTGAACTCGTCCATTACGGTGACCGTGTTCGCCACAAAGAACAGCACCGCGACTGCGGCCGCGGCTAAACCGGCGTGCAAGACACTAGTGACCGCGAGGTGTTGCTTTGATAGTTGCAACGGCTTACCCAAGCGCCAGGCATCGAAAATCAGGTAGGCCCAACCGATCGCGGTCAAGATCAAGAACCAGCGACCTAACTGAAGCAGAAACGCGTTGGTCGCCAACCCCATCAGGAACTGGCGGTTCACTAGGCCAACTAGTCCGAGCAAGAACGCGAACCCGACGATGGCGCAAGCGGCTCGAATAGCAAATGTGCCGACCCGACGGTTTCCGTGCGCCAGTTGGGCCGATCCGGGCAGGACCACCGTCATCGCTGCCAACATCAGGGAGCGGCGAAATTGGATGCGCGAACACTCCGCGGCCGGGTCGGTATAACTGCCGCCGAGCGCGCTTGGTCGGTTCTGGTCCATTCATGTCCTCACGGTGGGAAGTACCCGAAGGTTCCCCCAGTATCAAGGCGAGCGATCTGAACTGGACGATGACGCGCCGAAGCACCCACCGCATAATCGATCTGTTGCGGCCACAAGGTACGTTCACACCATGTCTCCCTCTGGCCCCAACACACCCGGTGGCTACGACTGGCTTTATGAAGACCCGAACGCACCGCGCGCAGGCAGCCACCAGCCGGGTCCGGGCCTTCCGCCACCGGATTTGCCGCCGCCTGGAGTTGGCGGACAGAACCCCGAGCCTAAGCGCCGCAAGTCACGTGGCGGGCTTCGGCTTTTCTGGCTGATTTTGGCTATCTGGCTGACCTTCATGATCGCTGTCCCGGTGGTCGCCTGGTCGAAGGTGAATCGGGTTGCGGCCGAACCCGAAGGCGAGCGCCCGGCGGCTGGCCCGGCAACTACGTGGCTGCTAGTCGGCACAGACAAGCGCCCTGACGAGACGGCTCGCGGCCGAACCGACACGATCTTGCTGCTCACCTACGGTGGCGACGGCCCCTCGGTGCTCACCTCGATCCCCCGCGATTCGATCGTCGATATCCCTGGCTATGGCCGAACCAAGATCAACGCCGCCTACTCCTATGGCGGGCCACCGCTTCTGGTTGAGACGCTCGAGTCCGAAACCGGGGTTCGCATCGGCGGGTACACCGAGATTGGCTTCGGTGGAGTGAAAAACATCGTCGACGCGCTCGGTGGAATCG
>JAPXRA010000052.1:7553-9401 GCA_033813795.1 Aeromicrobium sp.
GAGCAAGACATCAACGACAAAGACGCCAAACTCAACATCTCCAAGGGGTGCCAAGTTGTCGATGGCAAGACCGCCTTGGGTTACTCGCGTTCTCGAAAGGCATTCGCTACCGGCGACATCGCTCGCGGCCAACATCAGCGCGAAGTGATCGGCGCAATCGGCGCCAAAGCCACCAAGCCGTCGACGATCTTCAATCCCGTTTCGTACTCAGCAATGATCAACGCCACGGCCAAATCCTTGTCCGTGGGCAAGGAAGACTCGCTGCTTTCCTTCGCCCGGTTTGGCTGGACGCTCAGCCGCTCGATGGCCGGCAGTGGCTTGAACTGCACCGTGCCGATCGCCGATATGAGTGTGCAGTGGGATCGCGAACGCGCCTTGGCCTACTTCGGCCACCTGCAAAACGGCAGCACCGCCCAGCTTGGCGAACTCTGCACCAAGGACGGCATGAGGAAATAGCGGCCTACTGTCGGCCGCCTAAGGGTCCGCCAGTTCAGTTGGCTGCGAACGCTGCCGCAGCAAACGCGTCCATCCGCTTGGCCGCCACCGGCAAGACCCCAGAGTGGGTCGCTCGGCGATACTTGGCATAGGTGACGTCAAAGCCGCGTTCCTTGTAGGTCTTGCGCAAGGTGTCAGTCAAAACCGTCGGCACAATCGAGTCGGCCGTACCTTGCACCAAGAGGATCGGTCCGTTCACCGTCGGGAAACTCGGGTCGTTGGCGTCCAACAAATCCTTTACCTTTTGCGGATCGGCTTGCCTTGCCGCCAATTTGCGCATTGGCAGTTGGCCGAAGTTCTGTGGTTCAAACAGTTCAGCCGCACAAGTGTCCAGGGTCTTGGGCATAAGTTTTACCCCGCGAGAATTGACCAACTCGTCAACTGGCACCTTGCCGGGGTAGGCCGTCTCCAAACCCGTCAAGATCATCGCCACGAAACCGGCAGGCACGTCGACCTCGCCGTTGAGCGCGACCTCGGCCGCCAAGGACAGGTGCGACGGCGGCGCAATCGCAATCGTGCCGACCACGTCGAGTTCCTTGGCGTAATACGGCGCCAATGAGGTGGCCCAAAGGGCCGAATGGCCACCCTGAGAATGGCCAGCCACTAGGACCCGGTCACTGATGTCGGGGTTCAGTTCTTGGGCGGCCCGCACGATGTCGAGCACTCCCTTTCCGGCCGCGGTGCCGACCAGATACGGGTGCACGCCTGGCGTGCCCAAGCCCTCATAGTCGGTCCCGACCACGGCGTAGCCAGCGTCCAACCAGCGATTGAGTAGGTCCTTGGTAAGTGCCGCCCCCGAACCGGGTTCGGCGTCGTCAAGGTCGAGTCTGGTCGGCGCGCATTGGTCAGCGATGCCGGTGGTGCCATGCGCCCACGTGATAACCGGCCAGCCGCCAGCGGGCGCCTTGCCTTTGGGCACCGATACGAAACCAGAGGTGCCGACCGTCTTCTTACCCAAGCCCTCCTGGGCATACAGCACGAGGGTGTTCGTCGTCTTGCCGCCGCCAAGATCACTGTCTGACTCGCGCGACCAGATCAGGTCGCCGTGTTGATACTGACTCAAGTCCTCAGGTGGCGTGTAGAACGCCTCACCTTCCGGAGCCGAGAGCTTTTCTTCCGGCTCCTCACAAGCGGTGAGCGAGAAGGACAAAACGCTGGCCAGAGCCAAGGCAACTAGACGTCGGGGCATCTGCCCAACTTACCGAAGAAACCCCAGCTTCGAGGTCAGAGTGTGGACTGAATTCCAGCCAGCAACTGCCGCGCCATCACGATCCGCTGGACCTGGTTGGTGCCTTCGTAGATCTGGGTGATCTTCGCGTCGCGCATCATCCGCTCGACCGGGTAGTCGCGGGT
>JAPXRA010000053.1:0-9307 GCA_033813795.1 Aeromicrobium sp.
CTCCACTGAATGGGCCGAGACTTCGAACGCCTATCGCGAGTTGATGCAGCGCTGGAAGGCTGCTGGCTCGGCTCCACGAAACATCGAAGACAAGCTATGGAAGAAGTTCCGCGCTGCCCAGGACACGTTCTTCTCCGCTCGCGAAGCCGCCAACGCCGCACAGGACGAGGAGTTCGCCCAAAACGCCGAGGTCAAGCGGGTGTTGTTGGTTGAGGCCGAGGCATTGCTGCCGATCACCAACTTGGACGCCGCGCGCAAGGCGCTGAACTCGCTCGCCGAAAAATGGGAAGCCGCCGGCAAAGTGCCGCGCGATCAAATCAAGGATCTTGAAGGTCGCCTGCGGGCGGTCGAGCGTGCGATTCGCGAAGCCGGCGAACAAGAGTGGAAGCGCACCGACCCAGAGAAGACTGCTCGCGCGGACGACATGATCTCGAAGTTGGAGACCGCGATCGCCGAGATCGAAGCGGACTTGGCAAAGGCAGAAGCCGCTGGCGACAAGTCGAAGGCCAAGAAGCTGCGCGAGAACCTCGAATCGCGTCAGGCGTTCTTGCAGATGGCGCTAAAGACCGCTTCTGATTTCAACCGTTGACCCGGTAGACGTCGAACACGCCTTGGATCGACTGCACGGCTGAGAGCACCGAGCCGAGGTGCTTGGCGTCGGCCATTTCGAAGGTGAAGCGCGACTTGGCTACTCGGTCTCGTCCGGTGCTGAGCGTCGCGGACAAGATGTTGACGTGCTGGTCGGAAATGACCTTCGTGATGTCTGACAGCAGGTGCGGGCGATCGAGGGCTTCGACCTGAATCGCGACCAAGTAAGTCGCTTTCGCGTCGCTTTGCCAACGCACCTCAACCACCCGAGATTGCTGTTCCGCGAGGGCGGCGAAGTTCACGCAATCGGTCCGATGCACCGAAATCCCGGCACCTCGCGTGACGAACCCGCTGATTTCGTCGCCCGGCACCGGGGTGCAACACTTGGCCAATTTGACCAGCAGGTCGCCGGAAGTTCCAACGACTTCGACGCCGACCGCGCCGCGGGCAACTGGCCGCGAAGCCGACGATGTGGGCAAGGTGGCCGCTTCGGCGATTTCCTCGGCCGCCCCGTCGCGGCCACCGGACAATTCGATGACTCGCTCAACGACGTTTTGCGCGCCGACCTTGTTCTCACCGACGGCCGCGAACAAGGCCGAAACATCGGCCAAGCCAAGCCCCTTGGCCACGGTGTCGAGATTGGCTTGGCGGAACAACCGATGCATCGGTAGCCCCTCTTTGCGCATCCGCTTAGCGATAGCTTCCTTGCCGCGTTCGATCGCTTCCTCGCGACGTTCCTTGGTAAAGAAGTGCCGGATCTTGTTTCGCGCCCGCGGGCTCTTGACGAACTCGAGCCAGTCGCGGCTCGGGCCAGCGGTCGGCGACTTGGAGGTGAACACCTCGACGACGTCACCTGACTGAAGCGACGACTCCAAGGAGACCAACCGGCCGTTGACCCTAGCTCCGACGCAGGCGTGCCCAACTTCGGTGTGCACCGCATAGGCAAAGTCGACCGGGGTCGCGCCGGCGGGCAACTGGATCACGTCGCCGCGTGGGGTGTAGGCGTAGACCCCGGCGTGCTGCATTTCGAACCGCAAAGAGTCCAAGAAGTCCGAGGAGTCTTCCGTCTCGGACTGCCAATCGACCAGTTCGCGCAGCCAGACCATCTCACTGGTCGACTTCTTCGTGCCGACCGCCGGACCGACAGCAGAAATCGACTCTTCTTTGTATTTCCAGTGCGCCGCGACGCCGTACTCGGCCCGCCGGTGCATCGCAAACGTACGAATCTGCAGTTCTACGGGTTTGCCTTGGGGACCAATCACCGTGGTGTGCAGCGACTGATACATGTTGAACTTCGGAACGCTGATGTAGTCCTTGAACCGCCCCGGGATCGGGTTCCAGCGCGCGTGCAACACACCCAAAACGGCGTAGCAGTCGGCTACGTCGTTGACCAAGATGCGCACTCCGACCAGGTCGAAGATGTCGCCGAATTCGCGGCCGCCGACCAGCATTTTTTGGTAGATCGAAAAGTAGTGCTTCGGCCGGCCGCTGACTTTCGCGGTGATCTTGGAATGGCCCAGATCAGACTTGACCTCGCCAATCACCCGTTCGAGGAACGCTTCGCGCGAAGGCGCCCGCTCGGCCACCAACCGCACGATCTCGTCGTAGACCTTCGGGTGCAAGGTGGCGAAGGCCAAGTCCTCAAGCTCCCACTTGATCGTGTTCATGCCCAAGCGGTGAGCCAGCGGCGCGAAAATCTCGATCGTTTCGCGCGCGATCCGCTCCTGCTTGTCTTGGCGCAGATAGCGCAAAGTTCGCATGTTGTGCAACCGGTCGGCGAGTTTAATCACCAAGACCCGAATGTCTCGGGCCATCGCCACGACCATTTTTCGGATCGTCTCAGATTGGGCCGAATCGCCGTACTTGACCTTGTCTAGCTTGGTCACCCCGTCGACTAGGTGGGCTACCTCTTCACCAAAGTCGGCGGTCAACTGTTCTTGGGTGTACGCGGTGTCTTCTACCGTGTCGTGCAGCAAAGCCGCACAAAGTGTCGGCGCGGTCATGCCGAGTTCGGCCAGAATCGTGGTGACCGCCAGCGGGTGCGTGATGTACGGGTCGCCACTTCGGCGAGTCTGTCCCTCGTGCATCTTCGCGGCTACGTCATAGGCCTTGCGGATCGACGCGACATCGCCCTTGGGGTGGGTCTTGCGGTAAACCTTCAGCAGTGGCTCGAGCACCGGGTTCGCTGCCGGTGCCTTGCCACCGATCCGCGAGAGACGACTGCGCACCCGGGCCGCGGGCGGCACCGACTCGACGCTCTTGGCGCCCGTTGGATTCTCAGTCCGCTCAGCCACAGGTTCCTCCTAGTTGCAATCTTACGGAACGAACGTCACAACATTGCGGCAATTGCGCCGGCCAAAGAGCCAACCACTAAAGCGCCGATCGCGACGAACGCAGTAATCCGAACCGCCTTTTGACTCATGCTTGCTCCTGCTGGTCTTGAACTTCAGCCACCGCGGCACGCGCGACGGTAATGGTTGTGCCCGCTGCGATCTCCAACTCGACCGTCTCTTCGGACAGCGAGCGAATCGTGCCGTAAATGCCACTACTGATCATCACGCGTGCTCCCGGCTCCAACGCTTCTTGCATACTGCGAAGCGCAGCAAACTGTTTCTGCCGAGCTTTCATCGGCTTGATAATCAGCAGCCAGAAAACAACAGCAAGTAGGGCAAGAGGAATCAGGTCTTGGTAAGTCATCAGGCCTTGAGTCTAGGCGGTTCCTGGAATCGTCAGCCCGAGGTGCTGCCACGCCGCCGGCGTCGCCACTCGACCTCGGGGCGTACGGGCCAAAAACCCGAGCCGAACGAGGAAAGGCTCGGCGAGTTCTTCGACCGTCTCAGCTTCCTCAGCCACCGCGACAGCTAGCGTCGAAATACCCACCGGTCCCCCACTGAAGTTCTCACAAAGTGCGGTGAGCACGGCGCGATCGAGTCGGTCTAGACCTAGCCGGTCGACTTCGTAGAGTTCAAGCGCCGCCTGCGCAATCGACAAGTCAACCTTGCCGTCGGCTCTTACTTCAGCGAAGTCTCGCACCCGACGCAGCAGCCGGTTTGCGATTCGGGGCGTGCCTCTTGAGCGCGAGCCCAACTCCGCCGAGGCCTCGGTGCTGATCTGCAAGCCGAGCAATTCGGCCGATCGACGAACGATCTGGTCCAGGTCGCTGGCTTCGTAGTAATCCAGTTGCGCGGTGAACCCGAAGCGGTCACGAAGTGGACCGGGCAGCAAGCCCGCCCGCGTCGTGGCACCGACCACGGTAAAGGGTGGAATCTCAAGTGGGATCGCAGTTGCCCCGGGGCCTTTGCCCACCACAACATCAACCCGGAAGTCTTCCATCGCCATGTACAGCAGCTCTTCGGCCGGACGGCTCATCCGGTGGATTTCGTCGATGAATACGACGTCACCTTCGTTAACACCCGACAAGATCGCCGCCAAATCGCCGGCGTGCTGGATGGCTGGCCCGCTGGTGAGCCGAAGCGGTGCCGACAAGGCGTTGGCAATGATCATCGCAATCGTGGTCTTGCCGAGCCCGGGCGGACCAGAAAGCAGCACGTGGTCTGGCGTTCTGCCCCGCGCGACTGCAGCATCGAGCACGAGCGAAAGCTGCTCGCGAACTCGGTCTTGGCCAACCAGTTCGTCTAGGGTGCGCGGACGAAGTGCGTTCTCGAACGCCCGGTCTTGCGGCCCGGCCGCCTCGGCAATGATCGACTCGAAGTCAGTGTCGTCCATACCCATCCCTCAGCGAGTTCTATCCATCGAGCGAAGCGCTTCACGCAAGACCGTCGCCACATCTGGCTCGGCCCCGACATCGGCACTCACCCGTTCGACGGCGGCCTCGGCATCCTTGACCGACCAACCCAAGCCCACGAGCGCCTCTTGGACTTGAGTGCGCCAACTCTGCGCGCTAGCCGAGCGAGCCACCGCCACTGCCCCAATTTTGTCTTTGAGTTCGAGGACAATCCGCTCGGCGCCCTTCTTGCCAATCCCGGGCACCTTAGTCAAGGTCGTGTGGTCGGCCGAGGCGATCGCCGTGCGCAAGCGCTCTGGCGAAAGCACCGCAAGCATCGCTTGGGCGACCTTCGGCCCAACTCCGCTGGCGGTCTGCACAAGCTCGAAAGTGTCGCGCTCTTCGCTTTGGCTAAAACCATAAAGCGTCAGCGAATCTTCTCGAACAACCAAAGACGTCCACAAGGTCGCTTCAGTGCCGAGCCGAAGGGCAGCGATCGTTGCTGGTGTGCAATGTACCAAGTGCCCGATGCCGCCGATGTCGATTACCGCCGAAGACAGGTTCAGCCAGGACACCTGCCCGCGCAAATGGGCGATCACCGGGCACCCGCCGCCGTAATCGCGTCTGTCAGCCGGTTTTGGGCCGAACCTCGCCAGATGTGGCAGATCGCCAACGCCAAGGCGTCAGCAGCGTCGGCCGGCTTCGGGGCGGCTTGTAACCGCAACACCCTCGCCACCATTTGGGCCACCTGTTCTTTGTCTGCCCGCCCACTGCCGGTCACCGCGGCCTTGACTTCTGAGGGCGTGTGAAGGTGCACGTCAATTCCGTGGCGGGCCGCCACCAGCATCGCCACCGCGCTGGCTTGGGCAGTTCCCATCACGGTGCGGACGTTGTGCTGACTGAAAACCCGCTCGACCGCTAGCACGTCCGGGGCCACTCGCTCAACGATCGCCTCAATCGCGACCTCTAGGCGCAGTAGCCGTTTGGCCAAGTCCAATTCTGCTGGAGTTCTAATTACGCCCACATCGACCAACTGAAGTTGGCGACCGACCTGGCCTTCGACCACGCCGACGCCGCACCTAGTTAGGCCCGGATCGATCCCGAGGACGCGAATTGAACGCATGTTCGACACTCTAGGCAATACTGCGCGAATTCCTTAGCACGCCACGCCGCGCCCTGTTCATTTACCGGTGAGTTTGTCGTCTGGCGTGCGAGCGATCTCTTCGGCCAGTTCATTGGCGACCTTGACCGCTTGACGCCTACCTGCGACCCAAGTTTCATGGAAAGGTTCGGCAGCACCGGCCCGGTGTATTTGCACCCGATAGCGCCCCAGAGTCAACCAAATCCCGGCGCCAAGTGGCGCAAGCAGCAACAGCACCCACCACCTGCCAGAACCAATCAACGCTGGCGCGGCGACGACCAGCAACACCACCGAGGCAACTAGAAGCAATGGGCCGAAGCCGCCAGCTGATTCTTCGGCGCGCACCGTCAGATCGCCTGAGGCGCCGCCAAAGCGCGGGTGACCGACTGAAACAGTCCAATCGATCCCATCTGGAGTGCGAACTTCGCGGAGCATGCAGTCACCTTCGCATGCCACTAGAGTGCGAACCGAAGCGCAACGCCGTGCCCTAAAGGAGCAAGAAGTGACAGAGTCAAAAGATCTCGCTGCCGCCGTCGGCGCGGCGATGGGAAATGTCCGCCGCACGCTCGAAGAGATGATCGAAATTGAGTCGATCGCGTTCCCGGCGTTTCCGGCCGATCCGGTCAACCAGATGGCCCAGCGCACGGTTGACGCCTTCGCCGAAATTGGCGTCGAAGCCAGGCTTGAACCGATCGAAGGTGGCTACCCGGCGGTCTGTGCCGAAATCGCCGCCCCACCCGGCGCCCCTACGGTGCTGATGTACGCCCATTACGACGTGCAGCCAGCCCCGATGGAGCAAGGTTGGGACACCGATCCCTTTGTCGCCACCGAGATCGATGGCCGCATCTATGGCCGTGGTGCCGCCGACGACAAGAGCGGGATCGCGATTCACTTGGCAACCTTGGCCGCCTTTGGCGGCAAGCCGCCTGTGGGTGTGCGGTTAGTTATTGAAGGTGAAGAGGAGACCGTCAGCCACCTGGAAGCGCACGTTGACAAGTACCCCGAACGGTTCGCGGCCGATGTGATGCTGGTCGGAGATATGGGCAGCCTCGTCGTAGGCGAACCGGTACTGAGCGTGGCGCTTCGCGGCCATGTCAAGGTCATCGTCAAAGTCGAGACGCTCCAAGCGCCGGTCCACTCTGGCTTGTTCGGCGGTGCCGCCCCTGATGCCCTGCTGGCGCTGATTCGTCTGCTTGACCAACTCACCGATGAAAACGGCGATTGTGCCGTACCCGGTATTAAGTCCACCGAGTGGGAGGGTGCGGAGTTCACTGAGGAAATGTTGCGCGCCAACGGCGGCGTGCTCGACGGGGTCGACCTCGTCGGCACCGGCCAAGTTGCATCGCGGTTGTGGTCCAAACCGTCGATCACCGTCCTGGGTATCGACGTGCCATCGGTGGCCACGGCCAGCAATGTGCTGCACGCCTCGGCTTCGGCGATGGTCGCGATGCGAATTCCGGCTGGTCAAGATGGGCGTGACGCGATGGACAAACTCGTCGCCTTCGTAACGAGCCTCGCCCCTGGGAACGTGAAGCTCACCATCACCGAAGACAAGATCTCCCCCGCGTTCGCCCAAGGCGACGACGGACCGGCCTTCGCAAAGATGAGCGTGGCAATGGAGCAGGCATTCGGAAAGCCGGTAAAGACGGTCGGCTCTGGCGGCTCGATCCCGCTCTTGGACACCCTGCGTTCGGCTAACCCCGATGCTGACTTCGTGCTGTTTGGTGCCCAAGATCAGCAGCGCTCGGCGATTCACGGACCCAACGAGAGTGTCGACTTGGCTGAAATCGAGTCGATGGCACTTTCCCAAGCCTTGCTGCTAGCGGCGTTGGCTGAGGGGAACTGAAATGGACTTCATGTTGATCGCTCAAGCCTTGGTGGTCATCGGTGCGATCTACCTAGGCGTTCGCACCGGCGGGATCGGGCTAGGCCTTTGGGGCGCCGTTGGCGTGCTGATTTTGCTGTTCGCCTTCCAAGCCACGCCAGGCGACATCCCGCGCGATGCGATCCTGGTGATCTTGGCGGTCATCACGGCTGCCTCGGCGATGCAGGCGGCCGGCGGCATTGACTGGCTGGTCACGGTGGCCGAGAAAATCATTCGCTCCAAGCCTTCGATGGTGAATTTCCTCGCCCCGGTGGTCACGTTCTTGTTCTGTGCTGGTGCTGGAACTGGCAATATCGCATTCCCACTGCTGCCGGTGATCTACGAGGTGGCCTACGAACGAGGCATTCGCCCCGAACGCGCACTCGGACCATCGGTTGCCGCCTCTGGCATCGCCTTGGCTGCCAGTCCGGTATCGGCCGCAATGGCCGCTTTCATTGGTCTAACCGCATCCCAGGGCGACGTGCTTTCGCTCGGTCAGATTCTCGCGATCACGATTCCCGGCGGCCTAGTGGCCGTGTTGGTGTCGGCGTTGGTTTATGCAAAGTGGGGCAAAGATCTCGACGCTGACGAGGAATACCAGCGCCGCCTCGCCGCCGGGCTGATCAAGCCGCCGGGCAGCACGACCGCCGCCGCCCAAGCCGTGAGCCCGCAAGCCAAGTCGGCGGCGCTAGTTTTCTTGGCAGGAGTCGTGGTCGTGGTGGTGCTTGGCATGTTCGATGAACTGCTGCCACCGTTTGGCGCAGCCGATCCAGACAACCCGAAACTCTCGCTGACCTCGTTGCTGATCGTGCTGATGCTGGTGGTTGCCTTGGCTGTCATGTACGTCGGCAAGGTCAAGCCCGCCGAAGTTTTGGATGCCCCGCTCACCAAATCGGGACTTACCGCGATCATTGCGCTGCTCGGTATCGCCTGGCTCGCCAACACCTTCATCGCCAACAACAACGACACCATCATTGGCGGTCTAACCGAAGTGGCCAAGGACTCGCCTTGGTTCCTGGCGATCGGCATGTTCATCGTTGCCGGCATGACCACCAGTCAATCGGCGTCAGTGAACACGATGATCCCGCTCGGCATGAGCCTTGGCGTCGGCACGCCCGCGCTGGCCGCCTACCTGCCAGCCATGGGTGGCGTTTTCTTGTTACCAGCCAACGGCACCCAGTTGGCGGCCGTTGAAATCGACCAGACCGGCTCAACCAAGATCGGCAAGTACGTGCTCAACCACTCGTTCCTGGTGCCGACGATTGTGCAGTGTTTCGTCGCCGTGTTCGTCGGCCTCGGGATCGCGTTGGTTCTGTTCTGAGCCTGGCTTCAGAGCGAGGCCATGACCTCATCTGAGGCGTCGAAGTTCGCGAACACGTTCTGTACGTCGTCGCAGTCTTCGAGCGCGTCAATCAACTTGATCACCTTGGCCGCGCCCTCGGCGTCGACCTCAACGTGCACGCTCGGCACGAACGAGGCGTCGGCCGATTCGTAGTCCAGGCCGGCCTCTTGCAGTGCGGTTCGAACGGCGACTAGGTCGCTGGGCTCGCAGACAATCTCAAACGAGCCGTCCAAATCATTGACTTCGTCGGCACCGGCCTCAAGGACGGCCAACAACAGTTCGTCTTCGTTGGTGGTGGTGTCGCCTTGAGTCTCGGCGACGATGATGACGCCTTTTCGGCCGAACATGTACGACACCGAACCGGGGTCGGCCATGGTGCCTCCGTTGCGGGTCATCGCGGTTCGCACTTCCATTGCGGCCCGGTTCTTGTTGTCGGTCAGACACTCGACCAAGAAAGCGACGCCGTTTGGACCGTAGCCTTCGTACATGATCGTGGTGTAGTCGACCGCGGCGCCGTCGAGCCCGCCGCCGCGCTTGACCGCGCGGTCGATGTTGTCGTTTGGCACCGACTGCTTTTTGGCTTTTTGGATCGCGTCGTAGAGCGTCGGGTTGCCGTCAGGGTCAGGTCCGCCGGTGCGCGCGGCAACT
>JAPXRA010000054.1:0-9237 GCA_033813795.1 Aeromicrobium sp.
AGCCAAGAAGGCGCTGGAGGCTGAAGGCAAGGAATACGTCGTCACCCCGGCGATGGAAGTTGTCAACCAGATGGTCGAACTCGGCCGTCCGGGCAAGGCCGCTGGCGCAGGCTTCTACGAATACCCAGAAGGTGGCAAGAAGTTCTTGTGGCCGGGTCTGTGGGAGCGTTTCGTCAAGGCCGACGCTGCCGTGCCGCTTGCCGACATCAAGGAGCGGTTGACCTTCATCATGGCGATCGAAACGATCCGCTGCTACGAGGAAGGCGTCATCCGTCAGGTGGCCGACGCGAACATCGGCTCCATCTTCGGCATCGGCTTCCCGCCGGTCCACGGTGGCGCGCTGCAGTTCGTCAACGGCTACCAGGCCGCCGACGGCTCGATCGGCATCGCGGCGTTCACCGAACGCGCCAAGGAACTGGCCGCCAAGTACGGTGACCGGTTCGCTCCGCCAGCACTGCTGGTTGAAAAAGCCGCCAAGGGCGAGAACTTCGCCTGAGTGTGACAAATCTGACGCTGGCCCGCTTCCATTAGGAGGCGGGCCAGCGGCCGTTTACCGTTGTTTCATGGCCAAACCCGTTGTCATCCGCGCTGCCGGAATCACTGCCACGATCGACCCCTATGGTGCCGAGCCAGTTTCGCTGCGGGGGCCCGAAGGCGACGAGTACTTGTGGCAGGGCAGCGAGCCTTGGGGTGGGCGCTCGCCGGTGCTGTTCCCGATTATTTGTCGGGTAAGCGATGATCAGATTCTGGTCGGCGATCAGCACTACCCAATGCCGCAGCACGGTCTGGCCCGCAAGCGCACTTGGGCGGCGGTCGACTTCGCTGCCGATCGGGCCTCGTTCGTTTTGGTCGCGGACGATCGGACGCGCGAACACTATCCGTATGAGTTCGCGCTGGCCGTCGCCTACTCCGTCGCCGAAGGCGGGCTGACTACTCGATTCACGGTCGAGAATCGTGGCGATACGCCGATGCCGTTTTCGCTCGGCTCGCATCCGGCGTTCGTTTGGCCGCTGGAACCCGGTTCGCCCAGGTCGACCCACGACATCGTGTTCGACCAGCCCGAGACGGCCGATTTTCGTCGGGTCGAAAACAACCTGATGGTGCCAGAGACCTTCCACAATCCCGCGTGGGAACGGACGCTGACGCTGAACGACTCGTGGTTCACCGACGGCGCGATGATCATGACCGAGGTGGCCAGCAAGGGGCTCACCTATTCCTCGGCGACCGGCCGGTCGGTGCGGATGACGTGGGAGGGCTTCACCGGCATCACCGTGTGGACGATTCCAGGCGCCAAGTTTGTCTGCATCGAGCCGTGGCGCGGGATGCCAGCGCCGGTCGGCTACACCGGCCAGTTCGCTGGCAAGCCCGGCAACGTTGTCTTGGCGCCGGGCGAGCGGGCCGAATTCTCCTACCGAATCGAACTTCGCTAAGTCGCACTTGGTCTAGCGCGAGCGGCAGGTGTCAGATATAATCGACAAGTGTTCGAACTCCTCCGTACAAATGAGTTCGAACAATGGATAACCCAACTTAAAGATCAACGGGGCCGGCTTCGAATCCTCCAGCGGATTGACCGCTTGGCTCATGGCAACTCCGGCGATGCAAAGTCGATCGGCAAGGGGTTGTCTGAACTTCGGCTCGATGTGGGCCCTGGTTATCGGGTGTACTTTCTTCAGGATGGGCAAACGATAATACTTCTGCTTTGCGGCGGAGATAAGTCCACTCAGCGTCGGGACATTGTTAAAGCACGCGAATTGGCCGAGGAGTACCTCGCCGACAAGCAGATGTCATCGCAGGAGGACGGTAAATGAACCTGAAGAATAAGTACCAGAGGTTCGACGCAGCGGACTATCTCGTCGATCTCGATGACCTTGCCGGATATCTGGAAGTTGCCCTAGAGGATTCAGTTGACGATCCGACTGCGGTTCCTCGTGCTCTTGGGGTAATCGCCCGCTCGCAGAACATGAGTGAGCTTGCTCGTCGCGTCGGAATGAGCCGCGACGGGCTCTACAAGGCACTGTCTGCTGACGGGAATCCGACGTGGTCGACAATCCTTAAGGTTACTAATGCCCTCGGCTTGCGTTTCGAACTTCATACGGTCGCCTGAAGAAACAGATTCTGGGCCGCGGGTCTTGTGTCTTTTAGTTATCTTGCGGCGTTTTGCCTGCGTAGCCGGCTGTGGCGGCGGCCGTAGGTGAAGTAAATGACGAACCCCAGCGCGAGCCAGATTGCGAACCGCTCCCAAGTCAGCAGCGACAAGTTCAGCATCAGCCACAGGCAGGTTAGGACCGAGCCAGCCGCAACCAGGCCGAGCGCCGGAACCCGGAACGGACGTTCCAAGTCGGGGCGAGTGCGGCGCAAGATCACCACGCCGACCGACACCACTAGGAACGCGAACAAGGTGCCGATGCTGACCAGGTGACTGAGTTCGCTCAGCGGAACAAAACCGGCCAAGATCGCAACGAACCCGGCGGTCAGAATCGTGATTCGGTAGGGCGTGCGATAGGTCGGATGTACTTTCGCCAAACTCTTTGGCAGCAGCCCGTCGCGACACATCGCGAATAGCACCCGAGACTGGCCGATCAACAGCACCAAGATCGTGCTGATCATGCCGGCGACGGCGCCGAGCGAGATCAGGTTCGCCGCCCAGTTGATGCCATTGGCGCTGAAGGCCTCGGCCAGCGGTGCCGAAGTTTCTAGTCGCTTGTCCGTGTAGGGCAGCATGCCGGTGATCACAAAGGAAACGGCCATATACAGCACCGTGCAGATGATCAGCGAACCCAAGATTCCGCGCGGCACATCGCGCTGTGGGTTCTTGGTTTCCTCGGCGGTCGTGGCGACGATGTCAAAACCGATGTAACTGAAGAAGACCACCGAGGCTGCGGCCACGATGCCCATCACGCCAAAGGCAGTCGGCGCCATGTTGAACACCGACTGGATCAGCGGCTGATCGGAGGCGCGAGCCAGTTCGGCCGGTTCGGCCGGCGGAATGAATGGCGTCAGGTTGGCGGCCTTGACGTAGAACAAGCCCAGAACGATCACGAACAGCACGACCGCCACCTTGATCGCCACCATCACCGAGGTAACCGAACTAGACAGCTTCGTGCCAATGATCGACAAAACCGCCAAGGCAGCCACGATCGCCATTGCACCGACGTCGACGGTGGCCTGGTCCCCGGCGATCTGCGGCGGCAACTCCAGCAACTGCTGCAGATAGCCCGACCAGCCGCGAGCCACCACTGCCGCGCCAAGGGCGAGTTCTAAGAGCAAATCCCAGCCGATAATCCAGGCAACAAGTTCGCCCAAGGTCGCGTAGCCGAAGGTGTAGGCACTGCCGGCCACCGGCACGGTTGCGGCGAACTCGGCGTAACAAAGAGCGGCGAACGCACAAGTGATGCCGGCGAGCAGGAAGCTGATTACGATCGCGGGGCCAGCGTGCTTGTGCGCCTCAGACCCGGTCAACACGAAGATGCCGGTGCCGATGATTACCCCCACGCCAAAAACGATCAGGTCCTTGGCGGTGAGGTCGCGGCGGAGTTGATGATCTGGTTCGTCAGTTTCGGCAATCGACTGTTCGACCGACTTGGTCGCAAAAATGCCGAGGCTAGAAATCTTGGGCCTCAGCACGAGAGATCCCGGTTCGAAATTGGCTTGATCACAAACTGACGTTATCGCTCCGGCTCACTTAGGGTCGAGCCATGACCGAATCGACTCTGCGACACGTCCAACTTTCTCGAACCGGTGAGTTTGAGTATCAGGCGGTAAACGATCGCGGGGGTGTGCTTTCGTTCGGCGAGGGCCAAAACGCCGACTTCACTCCGGTCGAACTGTTGCTGGTGGCCTTGGGCGGCTGCAACGCGATCACGATCGAGGCGTTGACCAAGCGCGCCGAACCGGTGCATTTCTCGGTCGACGTCACGGCCGACAAACTCGCCGAACCTGGCGGCGGTTCGCGATTGCAGAACACTCAGGTCACGATCGACCTGCGATTCGCAAACGACGAAGCCGGCCAAAAGATGGCTGGCCGCATCGACGACGCGATCGAAAAGTCTCACACCAAGTACTGCACCGTGAGCCGGTCGATCGAACCGGGAATGCCAGCTGAAATCAGTCGGGTAGGGCCCTAGAGTCGGACGTTGTTCTTGCCGACCTCGCCCTTGGGTTCAACCCAGAAATCCAGTGCGAGTTCGGCTTCAGTGCCGCCGTTTAGGTAAACCGTGAAATCGGTGACGCCGGCTTCGGCGAGCACTTCGTCGTCGATGAAGAAGTTGCCGGTGCATTCGGCTGCGTTTCGAGTCAAGATCTCATAGGCCGAATCGGCCATGATCGCGACCGTGCGCGATTGCGCCTGCATTCCCGGACCGACCACGTTACGCACTGCGGCAGTGTCGATGGCGGTGCGCGGCCAAAGCGAGTTCACGCCAACGCCGTCGGCGCGCAGTTCCTCGGCGAGCCCCAGGGTCACCAAACTCATCGAGTACTTCGCAATCGCATAGGCGGTGAAGGTGCCGAACCACTTCGGGTCGGTCAGGATCGGCGGGCTGAGCGTCAAGATGTGCGGGTTGGCCGACTTACGCAGGTGCTCGATCGAGAGTTTCGACAGCAAGAACGAACCGCGCGCGTTGATCTGCGTCATCAGGTCGTACTTCTTCATCGAAATGTCTTCGGTGCGCGACAAGTCGATCGCGCTGGCGTTATTGACCACGATGTCGATGCCGCCGAACTGGGCGACTGCTTGGGCGACTGCTCCGGCAACGAACTCGTCGTCACGAATGTCACCGACCAGCGGCAAGGCATTACCGCCGACAGCTTCGATGTTGGCTGCGGCGGTGTGAATCGTGCCGGGCAGGTTCGGGTGCGGTTGATCGGTTTTTGCCAACAAGACGACGTTCGCTCCGTCGGCGGCGGCCTTGACCGCAATCGCTTCGCCGATCCCGCGAGAACCGCCGGACATGATGATGGTCTGGTCGCGCAGGGTCATTGCTTCTCCTTGGGTCGGCTAAATCTTGATGTCGTTCGTTGAGGTCGATGAGACCACGCCTGCCTAGGCTAAGCCCGTCGGGCTAGTCTCGACCTGTCGGTGCGGCTTGAGTTCATGCACCTTCGGCATTCTTTCGATCTGCAAGGTAGAGGATTAACGATGAGCGATCTGTCGATTGTCAATGAAGACGGCATCTTGAAGGTGACGATCACCTGCCCGGACCGGCTGAACTCGGTTACCTCGCAGATGTTGAACCAGATGGCTGATGCGCTCGAGGCCACCGACGGCGTGCGGGTGGCTGTGCTCGGCGGCGAAGGCCGCGCTTTTTGCAGCGGCGCGGTGATGGTGCCGGGCGCGGTCGACGATCAGATCCTCGACGCCATCGAGCGGGTGATCACTGCGATCACCAAGGCGCCGTTCCCGGTAGTCGCGGCGGTAAACGGCTTGGCGGCCGGTTTGGGCAGTTCGCTGGCGTTGGCCTGTGATTTGCAGGTCACGAAGGTTTCGGGCTACTTCCTGCAGGCGTTCATCAACGTCGGCCTAATGGGCGATGGCGGTGCCCACATGTTCTTGGCCGAAACCCTCGGTCGCGCCCGCGCCGCGCGGCTGTTGATGCTTGGCGAACGACTGCCGAACAAGGACGCTTTCGCTGCCGGCCTAGTCAGTCACTGTGTCGCTGACGACGAGTTCGATCGCACGGTCGAAGATCTGGTCGACCGGTTGGCGAACGGGCCCACGATGGCATTTTCGCGGATAAAGTCTGCGATCAATGCGGCCGCGATTTCCCAGCTTGACGAGGTGCTCGCACTCGAGTCGGCCGGGCAAGCGCAGTTGGGTGCCTCGGCTGATCACCAAGAGGGAATCTTGGCGTTCACCCAAAAGCGTCCGGCCAACTTCACCGGCAACTGACCGCCGACTAAGTCAGACGATGTTTACTAAGCGATCGCTTAGTGATGGGTTAGGCTCGTGGGCATGCGCGCGATCCAGATCACCAGCCACGACGGCCCGACGGCAATTGAGCTAGTTGAAACCAGCGAGCCGTTCGCCGATCCACGCCAAGTGATTATCGACGTCAAGGCCGCCGGAGTCGCTTTCCCAGAACTGCTGCAGACCCGCGGGCTGTACCAACTCAAGCCGCCGTTGCCATTCGTTCCGGGGGCCGAGGTGGCTGGTGTCGTAGTGAGCGCCCCCGCCGATTCAGAATTCAAACCTGGCGACCGGGTGGCGGCGTTGCCGATGCTCGGCGGGTTTGCCGAACAAGTTGCGGCCGCGCCGGATCTGACTTTCGCGCTGCCCGATTCGGTTTCTTTTGCCGAAGGCGCATCGTTCATCTTCAACTACGGCACCGCGCATTTCGCCTTGGTTGAGCGAGGCCAGTTGGCCCCCGGCGAAAGCGTGCTGGTTCACGGCGCGGCCGGTGGGATCGGCACGGCCGCGATCGGCGTTGCCAAAGCTTTCGGCGCCGGTCGGGTGATCGCAGTGACTTCAACCGCCGAAAAGGGCGAAGTTGCGGTCGCCGCTGGCGCTGACGAATACGTGTTGACCGACGGGTTCAAGGCTGCAGTCAAGGAGCTCGGCGGCGTCGACTTGGTGGTGGACCCGGTCGGCAACGCCGCCGGTTCAGACCGGTTTACCGACTCGCTGCGCTGCCTCAAGGACGACGGTCGAATGCTGGTGATCGGTTTTGCCGCTGGCCAGATCCCCACGGTCGCAGTTAACCGACTGTTGTTGAACAACATCTCGGTCGTTGGCGTCGGTTGGGGTGCCTACGCGCTGACACGCCCCGGCTACATCCAGCGTCAATGGGAGGCGCTCGTGCCGCACTTGGCATCCGGCGCGCTCACCCCGGTGGTGGGGGCGACGTTCGCTCTAGAAAAAGCCACCGAAGCGTTGGTGCTGCTGGAGCAGGCCAAGGCAACCGGCAAAGTGGTTTTGGAGTTCTGATGGGCACGATTCACCTGGTTCGTCACGGTCAAGCCTCGTTTGGCACCGACGACTACGACCGGCTCAGCGAACTAGGTTTCGCGCAGTCGGCGGCCTTGGGTACGGCATGGGAAGCAGGTGGCGCGGTCTTCTCTGATGCGATCGCCGGTTCGTTGACTCGGCACGCTCAGACTGCGATCGCAGCCATCGACGCCAGCGGCCTTGGTGAAGAGGACGCAGATCCCGGTCTTAGTGGCTATGACGTCGACGACCGCTGGAACGAGTATGACCATCTGGGGCTCGTGGCGAGCCAATCGGGCGACTCGGCGGGCCTGACGGCCAGCGAGTTCCAGGCAGTTTTGAACTCAGCGATCGCCGACTGGCAAGTCGGTCGCGGCGACTTCACCGAAACCTATGTCCAGTTCCGTGACCGCGTTTTGGGTGCGTTTGAGGCGGCGGTTGACGTCGCCAAAGAGCGCGGCCGACGCGTGCTGGTGTTTACTTCCGGCGGGCCGATTGCGATGGTTGTTTCGCAACTGGTGGCCGGAAGCGACTCGGCTTTCGCCCGACTCAACGACGTCTTGGTGAACTCAAGCGCCACCACCGTCATGGTCGGCTCGACCGGGCCACGGATTTTGACCTTCAACGACCACAGCCACCTGCCCGCCTCCGACATCACCTTCCGCTGATCGCAGAAACCGAGGAACCATGCGCAAGAACACTTTGATCACCGGTGCCAGTTCAGGGCTTGGCGCCGGCATGGCCCGTCACCTTGCCGCCTCGGGTCACAACCTCGCGTTGACTGCTCGTCGAGTTGACCGGCTCGAGGCCTTGCAAGCCGAACTGTTGGCCGCCAATCCGTCGATCACGGTCACCGTTCACGCGCTCGACGTCGACGACAACGATTCGGTTTTTGGGGTGTTTGCTGCTGCCGCCGAAGCCCACGGTGGGCTAGACCGGGTGATCGTCAACGCCGGTCTGGGCAAGGGTGGTCGCATTGGAACCGGCAAGTTTGCCGCCAATCGCGAAACCGCGATCACGAACTTCATCGGCGCACTAGCCCAATGTGAGGCCGCAATGGAGCACTTCTATGAGCGCAATGCCGGCCATCTCGTGGTGATCAGTTCGGTGTCGGCAATGCGTGGCATGCCCTCCTCGATGACGACCTATGCGGCCACTAAGGCCGGACTGGCGCACTTGGCCGAAGGTATCCGCTCAGACTTGCTGACTCGCAAGGGTCTGGACATCAAGGTCACCACGCTGTATCCGGGCTATATCGCCAGCGAAATGAACGAAAAGGTCGAGCAGGAACAGCGGCTCATGGTCGACACCGAAACCGGCACGGCTCAGATGGTGAAGTTCATCGAAAAGGAAGTTGTCGACGCCGCCGTGCCGGCTTGGCCGTGGGCGCCGATCAGCCAAGTGATGAAGCACGCCCCGCTGTCAGTCGTGCGCAAGATGGTCTGAGGCCGCGGGGTAACGAGTCGAGTATCACGCCGCAACGATTGGGCCTATTTGTAGACTCGTTGCTAGGCTAGGTGGAGCGAGCGCGCCATTTTGCGCAGTTCGGCCCGACGATGTAGCGCGGAAGATCGCGTCCCTGGCAAGCGGGCACTCCTAAGTAATGAGACCCGTGAATAACACTGCAAACAGCCCTGCGCTGCCCACTTTTTCCCAATTTGACCTACCGGATTCGCTGGTGCGAAAGCTCGTCCAGCAAGGAATCGTCAACCCCAGCCCGATCCAGCAGGCGGTCATCCCGTCGGCTTTGGCCGGACGCAATGTGCTGGGCCGGGCCCGCACCGGTTCGGGCAAGACCCTGTCGTTCGGCCTGCCGGTGCTAGTTCGGCTGGCCGGTCGCACCAGCAAGCCAAAGGCGCCGCGCGCGCTGATCTTGTTGCCGACGCGCGAACTGGCCACCCAAGTCCACACTGCCTTGTTGCCCCTGGCGCAGAAGATGGGCCTAAAGCACACCACCGTCTACGGCGGTGTGCCGATCAATAGGCAGATCAACGTGCTCAAGAATGGCGTTGACATCGTGATCGCGACCCCCGGCCGACTCACCGATCTACTCGATCGCAACTGTTTGACCCTAGACGCCGTTGAAGTCACCGTGCTCGATGAGGCAGACCACTTGTGCGATCTGGGTTTCTTCAAGCCGATCGACGCGATCTTGGCCAAAACCAACCCGAACAGCCAGCGTCTGTTGCTGTCGGCAACGCTTGACGGCGACGTCGACAAGCTCGTTCGCCGGCACCTGCCGAAGCATGATCTGTTCGAGATCGATCAAGTCGACGACCAAGTCGAGACGATGGAGCACCACGTTTTGGTAACGG
>JAPXRA010000055.1:0-9200 GCA_033813795.1 Aeromicrobium sp.
GATGTATTCCGTGCGATTGAGAAGTTCAGCGGCGGCCAAATCGGTGAGGTTGAACAGCGGGCCGGCAAATATGGTCAAGCAGATCATGACCGTGCCAAGAGCGACCGTCGGCAGCGTCATGCCAAGTGGCAGGCGGGTCTCTGTGTTTGCGCTGTCCCAGCCGGTTTCGCGTTGGGTCAAGGTAGAGACAGCCGTGTCACCGTAGAAGGAACCGGACTGAACATCTGACGCGACCGGAACGGGAACTTCTCCTTCGCTCTCGCCTACTGGCTGCCAGAACGCCCGGTTCCAGGTCTTTGCCAGGGCGTACAAAGTCAACAGGCTGGTTGCGATTGCTGCGGCCACCGTTGCCAAGGCCAGTGGCTCGCCGTCGAATACTCCGGCCTCAACTAGCGCGAGTTTCGCCAAGAAACCCGAGAACGGCGGAATGCCGGCCAGGTTCATTGCCGGCACGAAGAACATGACCGCCAGCAGCGGCGCCTTTCGGGCCAGGCCGCCGAGCAAGTCGAGATTGGTGGTGCCGGATCGGTACTCGATCAGCCCGGCGATCAGGAACAAGGTGGTCTGCACTGTGATGTGGTGGATGATGTAGAAGATCGCGCCGGCTATTGCTAGTTCTGACCCGATGGCGATGCCGAAGATCATGAAGCCGATGTGGCTGACCAAGGTGAACGACAGCACACGTTTGATATCCGACTGCGCCACCGCGCCCAAGATCCCAACGACCATCGTCAGGATCGCTGCCCAAAGTAGCAGGTCGCGGGCGGTCCCATCGTCAAACAACAGGGTTTGAGTGCGCAAGATCGCGTAAACCCCGACCTTGGTCAGCAAGCCGGCAAACACCGCCGTGACCGGTGCCGGCGCGGTCGGGTAGGAGTCCGGCAGCCAGGCCGAAAGCGGGAAGACCGCGGCCTTGACGCTGAATGTCACCAAGAGCAGCAGTTGCAGCATCAGGGCCACGTCATCGGGCAGTTCGGGAATCCGGTGCGCCAACTGGGCAAAGTTCACTGTGCCGGTTGCGGCGTAGACCGCTGCGATCGCGATCAGGAAGAGGGCCGACGAGGCCAAGGAAATAATGATGTAGATCGTGCCGGACCGGACTCTAGCTTCGGTTCCGCCCAAGGTGATTAGCACGAACGACGACGCCAGCAGCACTTCGAAGCCGACGAAAAGATTGAACAAGTCCGCGGACAAGAATGCGTTTGATACGCCCGCGTTGAGCACTAGGAACGTCGGGTAGAACACCGAAAGCGGGGTTTCGCGGCCGTACTCCACGATGCCTTGGCCGATCGAATACATCAGCACGCATAAGGTCACGATCGACGAAGTCAGTAGCAGCAGGGCGCTGAACCGATCAGCGACCAAACTAATGCCGATTTCGGCCGGCCAGCCGCCGACGTTGAATGACTGCGGGCCGTGCCGGTCGGCCCTGACCAGCAGGGTTGCCGCGGCCGCTACCCCGGCGGTCAAGGTGACGATGCTGATTACTCGCTGGGCGATGGCGAAACGGCCAAAGGCCAAACAGAGACCCGTGCCAAGAAGCGGCAGGATCACCGGCGCGAGGACGAGTTGGCCAAGCAGTGTGTCAATCAACGGTCGTCTCCCTCGTACGCTTCGTCTGGGAGTTGGGCGTCGTCGCCGTCATCGAAAGTGGTCGAGGCCAAGTCACGTTCAGCCCGGCGGCGAATCAGATCGTCCTCGAGGTCGTCTTGAACGTCGTCAGTTCCGGTGAGTTGCCAGGCCCGGTAGGCCAAGGCGAGCCCAAAAGCGGTCGTTCCGAGCATGATCACGATCGCGGTCAATGCCATGGCTTGGGGCAGCGGGTCGGCCATTGGTTTGTCGGATAGGCCAAGAATCGGTGCCGCACCGGCAGGTCCAGAAACCACCAGGAACAGGGCGTTAAGTCCATTGCCGATCAAGACGAAACCGACCAAGATTCGGGTGAGGCTTCGTTCGAGCACGAGCGTTACCCCGCTCGCGACGAGCACGGCGACCACTGCAAGCAGCGCAAGGTTTGCGGTCATGGAGCCACCGTCGTTTCGAGCTGTTCGTCTTCGACGTGGCGGTCGATACCGCTGCCTAGGCTCCGCAGGACGTCAAGCGCAAGTCCGATTACGACGAGGTAGACGCCGATGTCGAAGAACACTGAAGTCACTAGGTGGAGTTCGCCAAGCAGTGGAATGGGGATGTCAAAGATGGCACTTTGCAAGACTCCGCCGCCGAGCAAGGTCGGCAATAGGCCAGAAAGCGCAGCGGTGGCCAGGCCCAGTCCAAGCACCACCCCGGCGTCTACCGGAGCGGCGTTGTCCAGTTCTTCTCGCCCGCCGGCAAGATAGCGAATCATCAGGGCCAGACCGGCAATCAGCCCGCCGGCGAATCCGCCACCGGGCGAGTTGTGACCAGAGAGCATCAGGTAAATCGAGAAGACGATCACCGTGTGAAAAAGCAGTCGGGTGATGATTTCGAAAACGATGGATCGACGTTGTTCACCGAGATTCGCCGCGAGCCAAGAGGTCGAGTCGGCCGAGACGATCGGCAGCGGGCGCCTGGTCTTGGCCGAGCGGTCGGTGATCAAGAAGATAAGGCTGGCGATGCCGGTTGCGGCCACGACTAGGACGCTCAACTCGCCGAGCGTGTCCCAGGCTCTAATGTCAACCAGAGCGACGTTGACGATGTTCTTTCCGCCACCGTATTCATAGGCCGGTTCAGCCCAGTCGGCCGAAATTGGCGCGTGCTGGCGGGCGTTCAGCGCGACCACGCCAAAGCCGGCCACGACTAGTCCGACAGCCGTGCCAATGCCGATGCGCCACCACCGAGAAAGGTTGAACGGGCGGTCAGAGAAGAACTGCGGAAGCCGGCGCAATACCAGCACGAAGGTCACCAGCACAAAGGTTTCGACCAGCACTTGGGTGAGCGCCAAGTCGGGTGCGCCGTGAGCGACGAACAAGATCGCGGTGCCGTATCCGGTGATGCCTAGAAGCAGGACGGCGCGAAGTCGCCCGCGCGAGCGGACCGTCAAAACAGCCGCGGCGATCATGCAGGCTGCCGCAACAAGTTGCAGGGGGTTGTCAGCCAGCACAACCTCCGGCCGCTGCCAAGCGCGAACCAGCGCCGACCCAGGCACTACGACAAGGGTGACCATCACGATGCCGAGGTAGACCGGCAGGGAACCGCGTTGAGTTCTGGCGGTTATCTCAACGGCAAGTCGGTCGATGCCGCGCATTAGCGCCAGGTACCCGCGCTCGGCGTCAGGCATCGGCACGCGATCGACGATTGCGTGTTGGGCCGCGGCCACCGGGCGGCGCCAGTAGAACAGCAGCAGGCCGCCGACAAGACAAATCGCCGAAAGGCCAAGAGCCAAGGAGAAGCCGTGCCACAAGGTCAGCACACCGTGACTGTGGCCAGCGGCGAAGGTGGTCGAGTACGCCGAAAACTGCTCGGTCAGCACCGGGCCGCTCAGGCCACCGACCAAACTTAGGATCGCCAAGGTGGCAGGTACGGCAGTAAAGCCGGGCGAGAATTCTCGTGGGGTGCACGGTTCAATACCCGGTTTGTTTGCGAACGCTCCCCAGATGAACCGGGCGGTGTAGGCGGTGGTCAGAACCGAGCCCAGCACCAAGCCAGCCAAGGCAACTTTGCCCCAGCCGTTCCAGCCCAAATCGGCGTCGAGATTGGCAAAAGCGGTGAAGGCAGCCTCTTTTGCGGTGAACCCCAACAGCGGTGGTAGTCCGGCCATCGACGCTGCGGCCAAGGCGGCCGTCACGAACAAGACGGGTCGGGCAGTTCGTATCCCGGAGAGTTCACGCAAGTCGCGAGTTCCGACCGATCGGTCGATCACTCCGACCACCAGGAACAGGGAGGACTTGAACAAAGCGTGGGCGCACACCATGGCAAGGCCGGCGAACGCTGCCGACTCAGTGCCCGCGGAGACCACGGCGATCAGGAAGCCGAGTTGGCTCACGGTGCCGTAGGCAAGCAGCAACTTGATGTCGTACTGCCGCAGTGCGCGCAGGCCGCCAACAAGCATGGTCGCGATGCCGGCGGTCAACAAGACTGGGCGCCAAATCTCGAGCACGGCGAAAGTAGGGGCCAGCAAAGCCACCAGGTAGACGCCGGCTTTTACCATTGCCGCGGCATGCAGGTAGGCGCTTACCGGGGTGGGGGCAGCCATCGCGCCAGGTAGCCAGAAGTGGAACGGCACCAAAGCCGACTTTGAGATCGCGCCCACCAGCACAAGCCCGATTGAAGCGGTTAGCGCGTTGCTCGCGGTCAACTCCGAAACCAAAATCTCACTGATCCGGGCAGTGCCGGTCAGCCAGTGAAGTCCAACCAGGCCGACCAACATCGCCAGACCGCCGAAGGTGGTCACTAGCAGGGCGGTCATTGCGGCGCGACGGTTCGCCCGGCGTTCGGGATTATGGCCGATCAGCAAGAACGACAGGACCGTCGTAAGCTCCCAGAAGATGTAGAGCAGGTAGATGTTGTCGGCAAGGACCAGTCCTAACATCGCGCCGGCAAAGGCGGTGAGGACGCCGGAAAAACGCCAAATGTCGGGGTCGTTTGGCCGGAAATACCAAGCGCAATAGATCAGGACGAGAGTGCCGACCCCGGTAACTAGCAGCGCGAGTACCGCACTTAGCGGGTTCAGGGCAAAGTCAAGGTTTAGTTCAATTTCGGGGAGCCAAGCGAATCTTTGGTAGGTCGGCTCGTCAGCTGTGGGCCACAGTTGCGGAGACAGCAGCCAGCCAAATGAGATCGCGGGCGCGAGAGCCAAGACAAAGAACGCGCGTCTGTCCAGTACTCGGACTAGGACAGGGGACGTCGCAGCAGCGACAAAGTGCAGCGCGACAAGGAAGACCATGGACTCGAGCCAGATTCTATCGTAGTGGCCTCTCGGAATGGCCTGATGTAAGTGTCACAATGGTGCACATGGCTGATTCGACTAGTTCAACCGCGTCGGGACAGCCACGGGGTGAAGGCCCGACCCAGCGATCAACCAGCGAGATTTGGGCGCGTAGAGTGCTTTTCGGGCTGCTCGCGGCGGTGGCTTTAGTCATCTTCTTCCAAGTCCTTTCGGCCTATGCGCCACGTAGTTGGTCGGCCAGAGTCGGCCGCTTGGTTGATGGGCAGATGGCAAACGGAATCGCATGGGGGCTGTTCTACGGCATCGTGTTCAGTTTCTTGGGCGTACTGGTCGCCGCCCAAGCCAGACGGCCGAAGGTGGCGCTGGCGTTCAAGCCGGTCGTGGTGCTGGTTGGCGCTTTGATGGCTTTGCCAAACTGGTTGACGTTATGGGTGGTTCTCGGCACCACAGCGTCGGCCCATGCCGGTGAACGAATTCTCGATGTACAGGCTCCAGGATTTCGTTGGGCGACCCTGATCGGCGTGATTATCGGCGTCGGTTCGGCGCTGGCGTTGGAGCTCGTGCTCTATCGCTCACGCCGGCGCAAACAAGAACTGTCCGAACTCAATACGAAAATGAAGCAAGTGACCCAAGCGCAACAGACCGAGAACAAAGAGGACCAGAAAGATGCCTGAGGCGTCGGCAAACCAACCGGCCGAACCCGAGCGCCCCAAAGTTGGTCGGCGGGCAAAGAATGTGCTGCCTCCGATCGCTGAGGATCCAGCCGCTTGGTTCAACCAGCCGCTGGCTGCGCTCGATTTCGAAACCACTGGGGTTGATCCGAAAACCGATCGGATTGTGAGTTTCGCCGCGCTCTCGGACGTCGGCGGTGACTTGATTGGGATGGTGAATCCGGGCGTACCGATTCCGGAGTCCTCGGCAGACATCCACGGGATCACTTCCTCGGATTTGGCCACGTCGCCGATGTCGGCTCAAGCCCTGCGGCCAGTGCTCTCTTGGGTGCAAGACCTCGTGCTGCGACGCGTCGGCCTAGTCATCTACAACGCGGCGTTCGATTTGACGCTGCTTCGGGCCGAAGCGGATCGGCACGACCTAGATCAGCCCGACTGGGAAGACCTTTTGGTAGTAGATCCATTCGTTTTGGACTGGGGTGTGGATAGAGACCGTCGCGGACCGCGCCGCCTCGGCGATGTTGCCGCGCACTACGGCGTTCGACTAGACAAGGCGCACGACGCCAGTCACGACGCCCGGGCAGCCCGCGAGATCGCGATCGCCTTGGGGAAGAAGTTTCCCCGCGAGGCCGGAACTTCGCTGAACGTGCTGATGGCTCAACAGCGGTACTGGATCGCCGCGCGCACGATGGTGTGGAACCGACGCGCCCACGAACTTGGTCGTGGGTTGACGCTGCCGGGCAACAACTGGCCGTTCGCCTGATCTAAGGCGTAGCCAAGGCGGCGTCGACGAGCTCTTTTGCGGCCGTCTGGACTTCGACTAGGTGGGTCGCGCCGTCGAAGGACTCGGCGTAGATCTTGTAGACGTCTTCGGTGCCAGAGGGTCGGGCCGCAAACCATGCCGACTCGGTGACCACCTTGATTCCACCGATCTTCGCTCCGTTGCCAGGCGCTTCGGTCAAGATTGCGGTGATTGGTTCACCGGCGAGCGTCGTAGCGGTGACATCTGCTGGGCTGAGCGCTCCGAGCCGGGCTTTTTGGTCGCGGCTCGCTGGGGCGTCGATTCGCGCATAAGCCGGATCACCGAACTCTTCGGCCAGTTCGCGGTATCGCTGGCTTGGGGTCTTGCCGGTCTTGGCCAAGATCTCCGATGCCAACAACGCCAAGATGATTCCGTCCTTGTCGGTTGTCCAGACGCCACCGTCTCGCCGCAAGAACGATGCGCCCGCGGACTCTTCTCCACCAAAGCCGAGCGAACCGTCGATCAGTCCGGGCACGAACCACTTGAACCCGACTGGAACTTCAACCAGTTCCTTGCCCAAAGAGTGCGCCACCTGGTCGATCATGGAAGACGAGACCAAGGTCTTGCCGATCTGCACTTCGGCCGGCCAGTTTGGCCGGGCGCCACCGAAGAGATAGTCGATCGCCACGGCGAGGTAATGGTTCGGGTTCATCAGACCGCCGTCGCCGGTGACGATCCCGTGCCGGTCGGCGTCGGCGTCATTTCCAGTCGACACGTCGAACTGGTCTCGCCGAGCAATGAGCGAAGCCATCGCATCGGCCGAGGAGCAGTCCATCCGGATCTTTCCGTCCCAGTCCAAGGTCATGAACCCGAAAGTCCCGTCGACGATCGGGTTCACCACGGTCAGGTCAAGGCCGAACCGATCGGCGATCTCGGCCCAGTAGGCGACACTCGCGCCGCCGAGCGGGTCGACGCCGATGCGCACTCCGGCATCGGCGATCGCGGCAACATCGATCACATTTGGCAGGTCGGACACATAGGCGTCGAGGAAGTCGTATCGCCCGCAGCGGGCCAGTGCCGACTCAAAATCAATTCGCTTGACCTGAGTCAAGGAGTCGGCGATCAACTCGTTGGCCCGGGTGGCGATCACGCTGGTGGCGTCGCTGTCGGCGGGACCACCGTGCGGTGGGTTGTACTTGAAGCCGCCGTCGGCCGGCGGGTTGTGTGAGGGCGTCACCACGATGCCGTCGGCGAACGCCGCAGTGCGGCCAGCGTTGGCGGCCAAGATTGCATGAGAAATCGCTGGCGTCGGGGTGTAGCCATCGCGGCTGTCAATGCGCAGGTCGACGTCGTTAGCGATGAGCACTTCGATCGCGGTGGTCCACGCCGGTTCGGATAAGGCGTGGGAGTCTCGGCCGAGGAACAGCGGACCGGTGAAGCCTTGGGCAGCTCGGTACTCGCAGATGGCTTGGGTGGTGGCGGCGATGTGGTCGTCGTTGAACGAGGTGTTCAAACTCGAGCCACGATGACCGCTCGTGCCGAACGCGACCTGTTGTTCAACCTTGGTCGGGTCGGGCCGGCGACTGTAGTAGGCGGTAACCAGGTGAGCCAAGTCGACCAGATCGGCCGGTTCGGCCGGTTGGCCGGCGCGCGGGTTTCTCATGAGGGTATTTTGCCCGGGTCAGTTGGCCAGCAGTCAGTCGCCTTGGTGCGGTCGAAACCTGAGGCCTTTTCTTCGTGGAGCCTCACGCTCGCCGATGCCAAGAAGAAGATCGCCAGGCCGTAGGTCGACATGACCACTAGGTTGCGCGCGGTTCCTTCCTCGATCCGACCAGCAATGCCAAGGGCGATTACCGCATCACTGAACAGGAACAAGAAGCCGCCGATCCCGGCTCGGGCACTTACCGCCAAGGAGGTGGCGGCAGTCGTGGCCAAGATCAGCGCGTACACCGCGACGGGGAGGCGAAGTTCTGCGGGCAGACCGGTCCAAAGCCAAGTCAGCAGGCCGACTGCGACCAGCAGCAGACCGGCGGGCAGCCACAGTTTGCCGCGAAGTGAATTGATCGCGCCTAGGCGTACGAAGTAGGCGATGAAGCAGGCGTGGCCGGCGGCGAACGCCATCATCCCGGGCAGGAACCAATCCTCGTCCAAGTCGAGGAATAGGTCGCCGAGGAAGCAGAACGCCAACGCTAGTGCGATCAGGCCGGGGCCGCGTTGTTGCAGTACCCACAAGAGCAGCAAGGGTGCCAGCAGGCACTTGGTGATCGTGGTCCATGGCGGCAGATCGAGTGCTAGCAGTCCCAAATGGGTTACAAACACGATTCCGAAGGCCAGCAGCCACGGACTGCGTAGGGGATTCATCGAATTAACCTATCGCCGAACCGAATGTCGGACGAGGAATTCGAGGTGCAGATACGAGCCAGTGGCTCAGTAGGGCGACATGAACCCAAGGTTCGTCCGAGTCAGGCCGGGGAAGACGGTGCCGACGCCCACTGACGGGAACCTTGCGTCGAGGATCTCGGCCAGCACGCTGCGGTAGTCGGTGGTCACGGCCAAGTCGCCCTCGACCTGCTTGGCCGGGGCGAGAGTCGGCCAGTTCGCGTAGTAGCCACCCTTGACGCCAGCACCGAAGGCGAACACGGCATTTCCGTAGCCGTGGTCGACACCGGCGGCACCGTTTTGGTCCAAGCGGCGGCCAAACTCGCTGAGAGTCACGACTGTCACTCGCGAGGCATGGGAGCCCAAGTCGGTGAAGAACGCTTTCAAGCACGTCGCCATCTCTTTGATCTGCGATTCGATCCGCCAGTTGACGTCGACGTGGTGGTCCCAACCGCCGAAGTCCACCGCGACGGCGCGCACGCCAACGCCAGAGCGAATCAGCGCGGCCGAGCTAGCGAGTGCTTGACCCAGTTCGGAGTAGCTC
>JAPXRA010000056.1:0-1331 GCA_033813795.1 Aeromicrobium sp.
GGCCAACTAGCGTGGGCTTGCCAGCACAACCGTCAGGTGAGTCCCTGACATGTTCGCTTGGGCGGCCATGATCCGGCTGATCTTCAAGTCTGCGCCAAGCAACTCGGCCTCACCTTGGCGACCGGCTGGGAAATAGATCGTGTCTTGGGGTACCGAACCGCGCCAATCGCCGACGCCGCCGACGGTCCAGCCAGCCGCGCGCGCCTGTTCGGCGACTTTCCCAGCCAAGCCCGGAACGCCAATCTGATTGAAAACCACCACTCCAATGGACCTAGTGGCTTGGCTGGTTGGCTCGGTCGTGGGGTCTGGGGTGGGCTCGGTAGTTCGCTCGGTCGTGGCTGATGGCTTCTTTGTAGCTTTGGTCGCCGCCGTGGTCCTCTTCGTTTCGGCCGCGACCGACGAATCGCTTGGCTCGTCCGACTCGATGTTCTTGACGATTGCGTAGCCGCCAACGCCGCCCAAAATCAACCAGACCGCGGGTAGAACCAAGAGGCTCCACCGCCGCTTGACCGGCTCGTGATCCGGTTCTGGATCGGACTGGATCTGGCTGTTCTGCTCGTCCACTTCAGCGGTCGGACTTCACCCGAGTCGCTTGGCGCTGCCGCTGGCGTTGAGACCGCAGCCGCCGAAGTCGTTTCACCAGCAGTGGGTCGTGCGCCAAGGCGGCGTCCGAATCGATCAAGGCGTTGAGCACTTGGTAGTACCGGGTGGGGTTCATGTCGAACTTGTCCCGAATCGCCTGCTCCTTGACCCCGGCGTACTTCCACCAGAGGCGCTCAAGTTCAAGCATCTCAACTTCGTCGGCAGACAATTCCGCGCCGCGGCTCATCACCGGGGTTTCCGGGTGGGCGGACTGCTGGATTCGCTCGACAAGTGCCATGACTGAATCCTACCGCCCAAATCACACCGTTGTCATTCCCTCCTCGCAAATAGCCACGCTCAAGGTCAGGCGCAAACCGCGTCGGCTCAACTAGGCTGACTTCATGGCGCCGAAGAAGGCAGATTTTCTGGTAATTGCCAACCGTCTGCCCGTCGACAGACAAGTCGATTCAGCAGGTCAGACGACTTGGCGCAAGTCCCCTGGCGGACTGGTCACCGCCCTGGAACCGGTCATGCATCAGCGCGGTGGCGCGTGGATCGGCTGGCACGGTGCGGCCGACGAAGAACTCGCCGAGTTCGTCCATGAAGGGTTACGACTCGTGCCTGTCCCGCTGACTGAACTTGAAGTTGAGGAGTATTACGAGGGCTTCTCCAACGCCACACTCTGGCCGCTCTATCACGATGTGATCGTCACCCCGGAATATCACCGCGAGTGGTGGGACTCCTACGTT
>JAPXRA010000056.1:1341-9155 GCA_033813795.1 Aeromicrobium sp.
CGTTTCGGTCAACCGCCGATTCGCTGAGAAAGCCGCCGAACTCGCAGCCAAGGACGCCGTGGTGTGGGTGCAGGACTACCAACTGCAACTCGTACCGCAAATGCTGCGCGAACTTCGCCCGGATCTGGTCATCGGGTTTTTCTTGCACATCCCGTTCCCGCCGACCGAACTGTTTCAGCAACTGCCGTGGCGGCGTCAGATTCTCGAAGGGCTACTCGGCGCGGATCTGGTCGGCTTCCAGATGCCCGGCGGCGCACAGAACTTTGTCCGACTCGTCCGCACTCGCGTCGGCCACCGCACCACTCGCGACCGGGTGTTCCTGCCCGACGGTCGCACGGTGACGGCACGGGCCTACCCGATCTCGATTGACGCGCGCGGGTTCGAAGAACTGTCGCGCACCCCAGCGGTGATCGCCCGAGCCCAAGAGATCAGAGAAAGCCTCGGCAATCCCAAGCATGTGCTGATCGGGATCGATCGACTGGATTACACCAAGGGTCTGCCGCAACGACTGCGCGCCTTCGGCGAACTCCTCGAGGACGGGTTGATCGAGCCCGACGAAGCAGTTTTCGTCCAGGTTGCGACGCCGTCACGCGAACGCGTTCAGCAATACCAAAACTTGCGCGACGACATCAACCGGCTAGTTGGGCGGATCTGTGGCGACTTTGGCCGGATCGGCATCCAGCCGGTCCAATACCTGCACGCGTCCTACCCGAGAGAGGAGATGGCGGCCCTCTATCGCGCTGCGGATGTGATGGTGGTGACGCCTCTTCGCGACGGGATGAATCTCGTCGCGAAGGAGTACGTGGCGACGCGTTGGGACGAACGCGGCGCTTTGGTCCTGAGTGAGTTCGCTGGCGCGGCCGGCGAACTAAAGCAGGCGTTCCAAGTGAACCCGCACGACATCAACGGGATGAAGGCCACCCTGTTGGAGGCGCTCCGAGCAAAGCCGGGCGACCTGCGTCGCCGCATGCGGGCCATGCGCAAGCAAGTGATGGAAAACGACATCGACCACTGGGCTAACGCGTTCCTGAACGACCTAGTCCTCGCCCGCGAACCCGAGCCGACAAGTGCCAACGACTGAACTGCCCGCGCGGGTACGGCGCGGATACGGCCTAGGCAGCGTCGCCACCGGCACCTTCGGCACGGTGCCAGGCCTGCTGCTCCTGCCCTATCTGACCGACACGATTGGCATCGGCGCCGCGCTCGCTGGCGTCCTAGTTTTCGCACCTAAAGCCTGGGATGTGGTGCTAAACCCGATTGCCGGGCGGATCAGTGATCGTTCGACCAATTCCGGCGGGAGACGACGACCGTTTTTGATTAGGGCCGGGCTGACTTTGGCAGTGCTGTTCGCGGTGATGTTCGCCGGTCCAACGGCACCACCTGCCTTGGGTGCGGCCTGGGTGGCGATCGCGTTCCTCGGGTGCGCCAGCGCCTACGCGTTTTTCCAAGTCCCCTATGTAGCGATGCCCGCTGAACTCACCCTCAACTACGACGAACGCACCCGGCTAATGACGTGGCGCGTGGTCATCTTGGCCCTGGCCATCTTGCTCTCGGGTGCCACCGCACCCCTAGTGGCCGAGAAGTTCGGTCACGCCGCCATGGGCGGCTACATCGGCGCGGTCATCGCCATCGGCGCACTCGGCGCGTGGTGGGGAACTCGCGGCGCACCCGAACACCCGACGGCCAGTGCCGAGGGCACGTTCGGCGAGCAACTTCGACTCGTCGGGTCGAACCGGAGTTTTCGAGCCCTGCTGCTGACTTTCGTGATTCAGGCAGCCGCCGTCGGCACCGTCCTAGCAGGCGTCGCCTACGTCGCCGATGACTTGCTCGGCAGCACTGCAGCCAACACGTTCTTGTTCGTCGCTTTCGTCGGACCGGCGTTGCTAGTTACGCCGATCTGGGAGAAGTACGCCAAGGTCCGCGGCAAGCGTTCGGGCTATGCCTTCTCGACACTGTTCCTAATCGTCGGCATGGCAGGACTTATGACCGCTCACGCCGGCGCGTTGACCTTCACCTACATTGCTGCCGCATTCGTCGGTGTCGGCTACGCCGGCGCCCAGGTTTTCCCGATGGCGATGATGCCGGATGTGGCCGCCGATGACGCGCGTCGAAGCGGCGAAAACCGGATCGGGGTTTTCACCGGCGTCTGGACTGCCGGTGAAACCCTCGGGCTAGCTCTTGGCCCCGGGATCTTCGCCCTGGTTTTAGCCGCAGGCGGCTACGTATCCTCAACTGCCGACACAATTGCTTTCCAGCCCGAAAGTGCGCTGTTAGCCATCGGATTGGGATTCTCGATCTTGCCGGCGGCGCTGACGCTGTTGAGTCTGTGGTTGCTTCGCGGCTATCGCCTTGACGACGAACTACGGAGCAACGATGAATCCTGAACAAGTACTTGCCGAACTCGAAGCCAGGCGCACTGGCGACCTGCCTACCCACGGTGGGCGAACCTTGGCCTACGTCTATGACTCCGGACTTGCCGAAGCAGACGAGTTGGCCAAGAAAGCGATCGCGATGTATGCGGCAACCAACGGTCTCGACCCGACGGCCTTCCCGAGTTTGTTGTCGATGGAAGCTGATCTGGTGCACTTTGCTCGCAAGATGCTGCACGGCGGCCCGGACGTTGTCGGAACCGTGACTTCTGGCGGCACCGAGTCGATCCTGTTGGCGGTGCAGACCGCCCGAGACGCGGCCCAGGTCGAGCGTCCGGTGATCATCGCGCCGACCACTATCCACGCGGCGTTCGCTAAAGCGGCGCACTACTTTGGCGTCGAACTCGTCACCGTTGCAGTCGGCGCTGGCCATCGGGCGGATGTCCCCGCGATGGCAAAGGCGATTGCCGAGTACGGCGACCGAGTCGTACTGGTGGCGGCCTCGACCCCGTCCTATGCCCATGGGGTGATCGACCCGATCGTTGAAATTGCCGAAATCACCGCCGCGCACGGACTGCGATTCCATGTGGACGCCTGCATTGGTGGTTGGGTCCTGCCTTGGTTGCCGGACCTGAAACCGTGGGACTTCGCCGTGCCGGGAGTGACCAGCATTTCGGTCGACCTGCACAAGTACGCCTATACCCCCAAGGGCGTCTCCCTGCTGCTGCACGCGAATGCCGACCTGCGCCGGCCACAGTTTTTTGCGCACGCCAGTTGGCCCGGCTACACGATGCTGAACTCGACCACCCAGTCGACCAAATCGGGCGGCCCGCTGGCTGGAGCGTGGGCCGTGGTGAATCTGATCGGAGAGTCCGGCTACGGCGAACTCGTCAAGAAGACCCTCGCCGGCACCGCCGAGGTTGTCCGCGGTTTGGCCGACATCGATCACCTGCACCTGATCGAACAACCTGACTCCACCCTGATCGCGATCGGCGCTGACGCTGAAGTCGATGTGTTCACTATCAGCGACCTGATGCTTGACCGAGGTTGGTTCGTGCAACCGCAGATGCGGTTCGGGGACGAACCCGCCACCTTGCATCTGACCTTGTGCGCAGCCACCGCCGACTCGGTGCCGCTATTTCTGACTGCACTCGCCGAGTCCGTCGCAGAAGCTGCCGAACGTGGCCCCATCCAGATCGATCCGTTCCTAGCTGAAGCCGCGGCTGCGATAGATCCGCAAACACTCGATGACGATGCCTTTGACGGCCTTCTCGCCCTTGCTGGACTGGCTGGCACAGACGGGCAGGTGGCGGTTCCCGAACGACTCGGACAGGTGAACGCCTTACTTGACGTGGCTCCCCCAGCTGTTCGCGAGGCGTTGCTGGTCGCGTTTCTAGACAGGTTGACTCGGTGACGGACCCGTGGCGCCAAACCGTACCGCTGCTCGGACGGTTGGTCCGGTTGGAGCCGATGTCAATCGAGCACGCCGCCGGACTAGCGGCCGCCGGCGACAGTACCGAAGTCTTTGAGCACCTGGGGGGTTGGGACCAGATGGACACCGAAACCGCGCGGCAACGTATCAGGCGCACCCTCGAGAATCCCGAGTTGCTGCCGTGGACGCAAATCGACATTGCCAGTGGCCAAATCGCTGGCATGACGTGTTTTTACGACGTCAGCCAAGAACGGCGGACCGTTGCCATTGGCCACACCTGGTTGGGGAAACGGTACTGGCGCACTGGGGTTAATACCGAAGCAAAACTACTGCTGCTCACTCACGCTTTCGAGACCCTCAACTGCGTCCGGGTCGTCTGGCACACCGACAATCGAAACGCTCGTTCCCAAGCGGCGATCGAACGACTTGGCGCAACCCGTGAAGGAGTGCTGCGAAAGCACAAACAGCGAGATGACGGGTCCTGGCGCGACACCGTGACTTACTCGATGCTCGACGATGAGTGGGCTGCTGCCAAACTCGCCCTTCGAAACGAACTCGCTAGAAATCGTTAGGCGATTATTTTCGCGTTGCGCAAGATGCGCTGCGTAGCCAACGAGAGCGTCAGCGCTGCCACCATTGCCCCGATCGTCACGACAAAGGCTGGGGTCGGCCCGGCCGGACCGAAGGCGCCATCGGCTGCCCGCCCGGCTAGCGAAGCGCCCGTTGCGTAACCCAGTCCAGTGGCACCAGCCATGAAGGTCATCGCGGTGCCGATTCGTTGTTGCGGCACAATCAGACCGGCCAGGGCAAACGCACTGATCAAGTACGGCGCAACCGCAAAGCCCATCACGGCAATGACCGCGACTAGTTGCCAGATCGTCTCCACGAAAAGAAGCGGCAGCGCGAACACCAGCATCGCTGCAGCCGACCACAGCATTCGCGTGGCGTACAAGATGCTCGCTGGAACGGCCGCGAGGGAAAGCCCGGCAACCACACTGCCAATACCCAACACGGCGTGGATCAGTCCGGCCACGTCTGGGTGACCTTGGCCAGTGGCCAAGACGGTCGAGCCGTTCTGGACACTGCCGAACAGCATTCCCATCAACATGACCGCCGTCACCAGCACAGCAAAGGACGGCGACCACAACCGTTGTCCATGAGTCGACTCATGCTCGCTCCCACGCGGAACTGCGTTGGCCGTCGGGTGCAAAGCAAATGACGTACCGAAAACTGCGAGCAAACCCGCGGCCGCATATAACGCCCCGGCTGGACCAACAACCACGCCAAGTACGCCAACTAGCGCAGGGCCGAAAACAAACGAAGCCTCGTCGGCGGCACCTTCATAAGAGAAGGCCAAGTCGACGAAACGGTCAACGTCAGACTCAACCAGCTGCCCACTGGCGACTCGTTGATGCAGCACCGGACGCCACCTGACCCGAGCCAGGGGTCCAACCTGCGGCATCGCGAGCCCGGTTAGTGCCGCGGCCCCGATCAGTGTGGCCGAGCTGACTCCGGCCCCCGAAAGCAAGACGACCGCCACCAGACCGATAGAACCCACGATTGATTGCACCAAAACAATTGGCCGCTGCCCGATGCGGTCGGCGGCAGCACCAAAGAACGGGGCGCCGATTGCGTTGGTGATTGCCAGAGCTCCGGCAGTGGCGCCAGCGGTTCCGTAGCTGCCGGTGGACTGCGCCACCAGAAGCAGCACACCCATTTGGCTCATCGCTAACGGGATACGGCCGAAGAACGCCACGGCGACGAATGAGGCGCCAGCGGCGCCCCAGAGGCGGCGGTAGGAAGCTAGAGCTGAAGACACAACCTGTCGAGTCTAACTAACCGGTCCAAGCCTGTCGGCGACTCAACTTCGCCGGGCCCGGCTCGTTAACGTTTCAGCCATGAGCCGATCAAACATTCCACCGGTGTTTGGCCCGCTAGGTGAGGGCTGGGACGAAGCGCTGGAACCGGTAAGTGAGCAATTGACAGAACTTGCTCAGTTCCTTGACGCGCAGAAAAGCGCCGGTGAGGTAACGCTGCCACAACTGGACCAGGTGATGCGTGCGTTCAAGTTGCCCTTCGCTGAAGTTCGGGTGCTGATCGTGGGCCAAGACCCGTATCCGACGCCGGGCCACGCGACCGGTTTAGCGTTCTCGGTCGCCCGAAAGGTTCGACCGATCCCGCGTAGCTTGCAGAATATTTTCACCGAACTGCACCATGACCTAGGAATCGACCGCCCCACGCACGGCGACCTCTCAACTTGGGCCGACCAAGGCGTGCTGCTGCTGAACCGCTGCCTGACGGTTGACTCAGGGCAACCAGGCAGTCACCGTGGGCGCGGCTGGGAGAAAGTCACAGCTCAGGCAATCTCAGCGCTCGCTGTCCGAGGTGGCCCACTCGTGGCCTTGCTTTGGGGCAAAGACGCTCAGTCGCTGCGACCGCTGTTGGGGGAGGTACCGACAATCGAGTCGGCCCACCCAAGCCCACTATCGGCCAGCCGAGGCTTTTTCGGTTCTAGCCCGTTTAGCCGCGCAAATGACGCGCTGGCCCAACAGTCGGCAGAACCGATCGACTGGGGGCTGGCGGGCTAGGGTGATCCAGTGAGTGAAATTTCCGATCGGTCCCGCGGCAAGATGATCGACCACGGCTTCGCCATCGCCCAGCGATGGGGAATCCGGCTGATCGTGCTCGCCATTTCGTTCTACATCATCGGCTGGGCGATCGGCCAAACCTGGATGGTGTGGTTCCCGGTTTCGCTCGCGCTGCTGTTTGCCACAGTGCTCGGCCCGCCGACAAACCGCTTGCGCGAACTCGGTCTACCGAGCCCGGCGGCCGCCGGCTTGGTAATGCTGGCCTTCTTGGCCTCGATGGTGGTTCTCTTCTCAATCCTGATCCCGCAGCTCGTCAAAGAGATGCCCGAAATCATCAACCAGGCGGCTCGCGGCATTGGCGAAATTCAAGATTGGCTCACGACCGAACCGTTTGGGGTCGAGCCCGGCCAAGTCTCCGAAATGCTCGACGCGGTTGAGGCTTGGTTGAAGGACAGCGCGATTGAGTTGTCCTCGAGCGCTCTCTCGGCGATCGGGGTCGCCACCGGAGTCGTGGTCAACACCGTGCTGGTGCTGATCTTGACTTTCCTGATCATCAAGGACGGACACCTTTTCTTGCCGTGGCTGGAGAAGATCAGCGGAAACCCGGTTGGCTTTCATGTGCGCGAGATGTTCGCCCGGGCGTGGAACACCCTCGGTGGGTTCATTCGAACTCAGGCGCTGGTGTCGCTGATCGACGCGACGCTCATCGGTGCAGCCTTGGCGATTGTGGGCCAACCCCTTTGGATCCCTCTTGCGGTGATCACGTTCATCGCCGGCTTCATCCCGATCATCGGCGCTTTCGCTTCTGGTGCGGTTGCGGTGCTGGTGACTCTCGTGACCAACTCGGTGCAAGACGCCATCATCATTTTGGTCGTGATCGTCGTGGTGCAACAACTCGAAGGAAACGTGCTTTCGCCGATGTTGCAGGGCAAGAGCATGAACCTGCACCCCGCGATCGTGCTGATGGGCGTAACTGCCGGCGGTTCACTGTTTGGCATCACTGGCGCCTTCTTGGCTGTCCCGGTCGTAGCAACGGTCGCCTCGGTACTTCGCTACACCAACGAACATATTGACAAGGCAGTCGAACCAAGCAACTCAGCAGGACCATCAGAACAAGGCGATCGGGATCCGGAACCGGCAACCTAGTTCAGTCGAAGACGACCGTCTTCATCCCGTTCAACAACACCCGGTGTTCGGCGTGCGCGCGAACCGCATGCACGAGCGCCCGGGCTTCGAGGTCTTGCCCCATCGCAGCCAGTTCAGCCGCCGAGGACCGGTGGTCCACTCGACGGAAGTCCTGTTCGATAATCGGGCCTTCGTCCAAGTCGGCCGTCACATAGTGCGCGGTCGCGCCGATGACTTTAACGCCATGTCGGTGAGCTTGCTCATATGGTCTTGCACCCTTGAAACTGGGCAGGAGAGAGT